>JBEKGV010000765.1:0-3068 GCA_050012615.1 Acetobacteraceae bacterium
CGGGTCGCAAGACCAGCGGATTTCAACGCCGCGGAAGAGATAGGCCTTGGAGCGGCAAAGCCGGTAAAGCCGCGCCGGCTGAAACCGCGGGTTGGCAAACACTGTGGAGTCCGGCCGGAAGCGAATGGACGTGCCACGCCGATTATGGACCGGCCCCGCGTTGATCAGCTTGGTTTTCGGAACGCCTCGGGCGAAACTTTGCTTCCATAGCGTCCGATCGCGGGCGACCTCCACCTCCAGGATTTCCGCCAGCGCGTTAACGACCGAACTTCCTACCCCATGCAAACCGCCGGATGTCGCATAGACCTTGCCACCGAACTTACCGCCCGAATGAAGCGTGGTAAGAATGACTTCCAACGCACTAAGCTTTTTGAATTTAGGATGCGGGTCGACCGGGATGCCGCGACCATTGTCGCGGACGGTGAGAAATCCGCTTTCTTCGAGAGCCACCTCGATGAAGCTGGCGTGGCCCGCCACCGCTTCATCCATCGCGTTGTCGAGGATTTCGGCCGCGAGATGGTGAAGCGCGGTCTCATCGGTGCCGCCGATGTACATGCCTGGCCGGCGCCGGACGGGTTCCAACCCCTCCAGGACCTCGATGTCCTTGGCGGAATAATCGTCAGCGGTCGGCGGCGGGACAGCCTTCCCGCGCTTCGCCGGTGCCTTCCCGGCTCCGCCTGAACCACCCCCGGCGCCAAACAAATCGTTCATGCTGTGTTCCCGTCGCGAGCCCGCACCCTAGCCGGACCGGACGAGTCAGAGCAACGGGAACAAAACGCTCAAGGGGTCTGGCAGCGGCCGGCGTTGCCGCCGGCCGCTGCCTTCGCGTTCAGATGAACGTCAGGGGATACGGATATTCAGGCCAATGCCGGGGCCATAGACCACCGGCGGCGGAGCGTAATAAGGCCGGCCATAAACCACAGGCGGAGGAGCGTAGTATCCGCCCGACCAACCGTGCGGATGCCAATCGCGATCGTGATGGTCCCCCCTACGGTCACGGTCACGGTCCGGCGCGGCGGAGGCTGCCGTGACGCCCCCGAAAACCACGGTGGCCATCACCGCGGCGGCGAAAGCCTTCGGCCATCCGCGTTTCGATTTGGTTTCGATGTTCAAGGCCATGCTGACCTCCTGTCAAAGTTCTGGCTGTCATAAGCCTCGCGTTACGATCTAACGGCGGGATCGTTAGCCGGTCTGGCCGTGCGTCGCGGTGGATTGACGCTGCGACTCAAACACCTGGTCCGCGATCTTCTTCTGGGGGTCCGGCATCGCGTCGTACAAAGTGTTGAACGACGAGATCAGGTTTTTAAGCCCGTCGACGTGCGCCTGCGCGAATTTCTGATAGGTCTTCAAATCGTCCACGGCGGTCATGTTTCGCGGCGCCGTCGTGCGGGTTTCCGCGACCAGTTTCTCCATGGAAGACGCATTTTCTCGCATCGCCTGAGCGACGGCATCCCACTTCGACTGCTCATCGGGTGTGATTTTCAGCGCGGCATGAAGCGAGGTGATTCGCTGTTCGACCGTCTCCCCTTTGCCAGAGGTGGCAGCCGCGGCGGCCTGGGTCTTTGGTGTGGCCTGCGCCAACTGCATCGCCGCGTTATTGACCGTATCGGCGCGCGCCGCGGTCAGCGGACCGGCGAGCATCGTGGCACCCATCAACGTCGCGATCGCGAACGAGCGGGCGACCGGCCTGGGCATGAAGAACTGGTGAGTGACAGATGGCATTTTGTTACCTCATTAAGTTGTTGGCGATAAGCCGGGACATCGCCAATACGGCGCGGAGTCACCGCACCACGCGCCATTGGAAACCGCCGGGTCGCGAAATGGTTCCGGGCTCCCTTCCCCACGCCGCCTAAACTTTTGGCCACCGGCCGCTTACTGCCGGACGGCCGCGGCCGCTGTGTGAAACCGGCTGGTCACATCCCGCGTTCTTGCTTGACCGAATCGTCCAACTTTCTCGACCATCGCCCGGGCATATCCACCCATTCTCAAATCAGGAGCCGGTATGGCTTGCCCGTTGGTTGCCCGCGCGATTTTGGCCGCATGTTTAGTGTTGGCCGCCAATCTGACCACTTCGCCGGCGCGGGCTGCCGACACCACCTCCAGAACGTCGTTGACCGCTCCGCCTGAGGCTGCCTCGCAGGGGCGGCCGTCCGATGCGTCCCCCGGCGTCGATGTCATTGGCGTGGAGACCGGCCCGTCGACCGGGATCACGGTTCGGCTCGGAGAGGATCTCTCGAGCCTCATAGACGATGGGGCAACACGCCGCATGGTCCCGTTGGTAGGTCAAGGGGGTTTGCAGAATATCGCCGACCTTCTGGAAGGACGCGCCGTTGACATGGCATTCCTCCAGCTGGACACCCTCGACTTCGCCCGGGCACAAAATTTGTTTCCCGACCTCGCGACGAGGCTCACCTACATCGCCAAGTTGAACTATGTGGAGTTCCATCTGCTGGCGCGTCCCGGTATCGCGAGCATCGCCGATCTCGGAGGCCAGATCGTCAACGTGGGACCGTCGTTCGGCGATACTTCAATCACCGCCGCGCAGTTGTTCAAGCTGTTGAAGGTGACGTTACAGCCGGGCAATGACGAGCCAGGTGTCGCGATCGACAAACTGCGCCGCGGCGAAATCGGCGCGGTCGCGTTCGTGGGAGGGAAACCCGCACCGTTGCTTCGTCAGGTGGATACGACCGGGCTTCATCTGGTGCCGATTCCGCTGACGCCGGAGGTGATCACGGCCTATATTCCGAGCCGACTGAGCGCGACGGATTATCCAGGCCTGGTCGCACGGGATGCGCCCGTTGACACCGTCGCGGTCGCGACCGGCCTGTTTGTTGGGCCTGTCGCCGCCGGATCCGGCGAGTACCGCAAGCTGGCGAACATGATCGATACGTTCTTCACCCAGTTTCAAAAACTGCTGGCGCCCGGTCATCATCCGAAGTGGGCTGAGGTCAATCTGTCCAGTCAGATTCCGGGATGGCAACGGTTTGGGCCCGCCGACGAATGGTTGAAGCGTAATGCCGCCGTCGCCGCCGGACAGGACCTGCGGTTGATTTTCATGCGATTTCTGG
>JBEKGV010000766.1:0-3058 GCA_050012615.1 Acetobacteraceae bacterium
AGGGCCGCATCCGGGTCTCGGTGGTGGCGACTGGCATCGATGGCCCGAACTCGCAGGAGCAGCCGAGGCCGAAACTGGTGGCGGTGGGAGGTGGGACGCCGTTCGCGGAGCCGCGGCCGATCCCCGTACCGGCCATGGGAACGCCCCAGATGCAGGCGACCGAGCCGATGGCGCATCACATCTCCAACGTCACCGCGCTGCGTCAACAGGCGGTGCAGCAGGAGAGGGTGATCATTCCGGATCCGATGCCTTATCCGGATGAGTCGATCCTCGGGCACCGCAGGCCGATGCAGGCGGGCGGGATCACAGGCGGAGCTGTGGCCGGGGGAGGGATGGCCGGCGGGGTATCCCGGGCTACCACCGCCGGTCCATTGCCGAGGCAACCGTCCAGCCTGTTCGCGCAAGGCTCGGCCACGGACTCATCAGATGCGGCGAATTCATATGCCCAGGGTGAGTCAGTGGCACGGTCGTTGTTCCAGTCGGCGACGGGATTGTTTCGCAAACGCGCGGCATCCGCGCCGGTACCCGAGATGCCGGTCAGACGGCGTGAGCCGATGACCGCGGAGCAAGTAGGTCAGATGGCGCAAGCTGGCGAACTGGTCATGGAAGCCGAACGGCCGATGGAGCGGCGCACCATGGCGGTCGATGAAAGCGGGCTGGACATTCCCGCGTTCCTGCGCCGGCAATCGTCGTAACGTCGTCTCAACGTTCTCTTAACGTCATGGCCGGGCTTGACCCGGCCATCTTTTCAAGCACGTGCGGCGACAGATGGCCGGGTCAGGCCCGGCCATGACGGGTACTGGTGTCACGCCGCTGCCAGTCCACCGCGCGCGGGATCGGCAGCCCGAGCGTTTCGCGTAACGTCGTGCCCTCATAGTCTTTGTGAAACAGGCCGCGCCGTTGCAGTTCCGGAACCAGCAGCCGCACGACGTCCTCATACGAGCCAGGCATATGCGTGGCCGCGAGAACGAAACCGTCGCAGGCGGGCGCGGTGAACCATTCCTCCATCTGGTCGGCCACCTGTTTCGCCGTGCCAACGAACATTTTGTGCTCTTTCACCGTGCCGCGGCCCGAGACTTCGACGAAGTCGCGCACGGTGGGATTTTTCTTGCCGGAAAATTGCACGACACGATCGCGGAAACCGTGCCAGCTTAGGCTGGCCAGTTCCTCATCGGTGAACGGTTCATCATAGGGCTTCTTCGAGAAATCGTAGTTGGCGACCTCGGATATTAGCACCAAAGCGTCCACCGGCCTGGCTGTCGCCTCGATGATCGCCTGCTTTTCCTGCGCGGCGGCTTCCGACTCGGCGACGCAAACGTAACAGGCCGGCGCGACGCTGACCGAGGCCGGATCGCGTCCCGCGGCGGCCACCGCCGCCTTGAAGTCGGCGTAGTGTTTTTTGCCGGCCGCCAGATTGTGATGAATGACGAACACCAGATCCGCCCATCTCGCCGCGAAAGCCTGGCCGCGGCCCGATTGGCCCGCCTGGATCAATACCGGATGACCCTGCGGCGAGCGCGGCACGCTGAACGGACCGCGCGAAGTGAACCATTTTCCGGCGTGATCGAGCCGGTGCACCTTGCTCGCATCAGCGAAACGATTGCCCTCCTTGTCCAGGATCAGAGCGTCGTCTTCCCAGGTGTTCCAGTGACCCATGACGACATCCATGAACTCATCCGCGCGATCATAGCGCGCATCGTGCTCCAGATGTTTTTCGCCGCCGAAATTCAACGCCTCGCCGCTGTTGAGCGATGTGACGATGTTCCAGGCCGCGCGTCCTTTGAGCATCAGGTCCATCGTCGCGAACACCCGTGCGACGTGATAAGGCTCGTAATACGTCGTGGAGTAGGTCGCGCCGAGACCAAGATGGGTCGTCACCATACCCATCGCCATGAGCACGGTGCACGGATCCAGCTTGACCGCGCGCACGCCGGCGTTGATCGCCTCGGCATGATCGTCGGTATAACGGTCCGGCAAGGCGAGCCGGTCGTCGAAGAATGCCATCTGGATCTTGCCGTCCTCGAGCACGCGCGCGATGCGCTGGTAATATTCCGGGGTCAGAAAATCCAGCGTTGTGGAAGGATGCCGCCACGATCCCGGCAGATTGGAGCAATTCTGCGCCTGCAGGAAAGCGATCAGTGTCATCATCCGGGAAGCCATGCGGAGAACTCGCTTTTAAATGGGGAGATCGACGTCCAGTAGCGGTGCGTGTTGCTGGCAGCCATACACGTCTGTATCGCCAAAGTCGCCGGACGGCACCAACCTGGGCAGCGTAGCCTTGAACGCGAACGCGGCATCATAGGGGGTGAACAACACATGCTCTTCCGGAACGTTATACAATCGGGCGAACAAGGCGGGACACAGCACGCCGGTCGCCTTGACGCGGCGAAATGTCTCCGCGTCGTCGAACACGACGTCGATCGTCAGTTCGAACGGGCCCGCGTTCTTGCTTTTGCAGACACGTGCTGCATCGCGGATCAAGGTCATGTCAAACCGTCTCGTACTCAATGGGGAAAAGCTCCGTTGGGTCGTCGAGTTCGGCGACGTGGAAGACGCTGAACCGGTAAACCGGTCCGACCTCGATGTCCGAAGGCGAAAACGGAAACGCCATGTTTCCTTCGCGACACAGACGTCCGGGGAAGTCGGTGTGCAGCATGTTGGTCCGCGCCATTCCCAGCACGGCACTCGCGATTTCCTGATTGTCGTGCGCGACGACCTCGATCACAAAACCCAGTTCGTGGGGGAGCGCGTCGCGGCAGGGCTCGCGCGCGCCCATGACGCCGTCGCGGCCATAGACCCGAATGCCGAGTTGATACGCATGCGGATCAACACCGAAGGCCGAGGCTTTTGTCGAGACTTCCGCCCGCACGCTATTGAGAAAATCGTCAAGCCGACCGATCAGCATCGGATCGCGGGTTCCGCAAACACAGATCGCGCGATAGCCGGCGAGTTCCACGCCTTCCAGTTTCACGGTGTATTGATCGGCTGGGTTCCAGCGCATGCCGCTGATGCGTACCGCTCGATCGCTGACCGCGTCGAACCGGCAGTCGGAGGTATC
>JBEKGV010000767.1:0-3053 GCA_050012615.1 Acetobacteraceae bacterium
CCACGCTCGTCGTCGCGGATTCACTGACCAGGGTAGGCGTCAACGTTGAAGACCAGGCCATGGACTGGGGCACCACACTGCAGCGCCGGAGCAGTAAGGAACCGGTAGACAAAGGCGGTTGGTCGCTGTTCGTCAGCGTCACGCCGGTGCCGGAATACCGCGATCCGCTTCTGGGATCGTTGTTGCGCGGCAACGGCAAGGACGCCTGGATCGGCTGGCCCGACATTCCGGCGATGGAAACCGCCTATTCGCAGTGGCTTGATGCCGAAACGCCTGCCGAACGGACACGGCTCGAACGCGAAATCCAGCTCATCGCCATCGACACCGTCCCCTTCATTCCACTGGGCCGCTACCTGCCCAGGGTCGCCTGGAGCAAATCGCTGAGCGATCCAGGGAAAGGCCCGGCACCCACGTTCTGGAACGTGAGCAAATCCTAACTTCTGAGTTTGTACCACGGATGCGGCAGGCCCGGCGTTTTCACCCGCAACGTGTACACCGACGTGCTGGCGGTAAACAGCAGCGTGCGTAAGTCGGGGCCTCCGAACGCGATGTTGGCGCAGACCTCGGGCGTCTCGATGATGCCGATCAGGGTCCCGTCGGGCGAGAAAACCCAGGTGCCGGTCGTGCCGGTGCAAAACACGCGGCCCGCCTCATCGACCTTCATGCCATCTGGCACGCCGTTTGTTTGATCGTGCGACATATCGGCGAAGATCCGCCGCCGCACCATGTTGCAGTTCGCGTCCAGTTCAATTGCATGGATATATTTGGTCCACCGCGTGTTCGCGACATAGAGCGTGCGCTCATCCGGCGACAACGCGAGGCCATTCGGATACTCGAATGGTGCCAGTTCGCTGACCGCGCCATCGGGCGCGATCTTGTAGATCATCGCATGCTCCACCTCGCGCTCCGCCAGAGGCACGCGCAGTCCAGGATCGGTGAACAGTAGGGTGCCGTTGGAGTGGCAGATCACGTCGTTGGGCCGGTTCAGCCGTTTGCCCTCGAACCGATCGATCAGTGTCGACACCGTCCCGTCGAGTTCGGTGCGCGTGAGGCGTCGTGCGTCGCCCTCGCAATTGATCAGGCGGCCCTGCAGGTCGAAGGTCAGACCATTGCCACCCCGCGTCTCGCGAACTTTCTCATACGACTGGCCGAGGCTGACGCGAAACAAGCCGTTGCCGCGAACGTCGACGAAGTAGAAGAAGCCGTCGGGATGCCACAGCGGTCCTTCGGTAAAGACGAACCCGGTGGCGACTTTCTCGAATGACGTCGTGTCGTCCAGGATGTCGGACAGAGTTTCCACGGCCGTGCCCTCCTTTTTGTCTGGCGCCATCGCACCAGAATCCGCGCTCGCTGGCAAACCGCCCGCCTGGGATCACTCGGCGGCTTCCAAACTCGCCAGCGGCCGACCTTTGGTTTCAGGCAGCATCACCAGAGCAACGATCATGACCGCGAAGCCGCACCCGCTGAACACAACTATCGCGTTGCCGAGCCCAAACTTCGCCGCCAGGAACCCGACCATCGCCGGGAAGATCGCGCCGATCCCACGCCCGCAATTGTAGCAGAATCCCTGCGCGACGCCGCGCACCGCGGTCGGAAACAATTCGGTCATGTACGATCCCATCGGCGAGAACATCATGAGATTGATGTACCCCAACACGAACCCGACCGGCAGGATCACGTCGTTCGAGAGCGGTGCGAGCATGTAGACCAGCATCATCACGACCGATCCAAGGACCGAAACGAGAAACGTGTTCCGCCGACCGATCGCATCCGCCAGAAATGCTCCCGACACAAAACCGCAGAACGCGCCAAGGATCAGCACCAACAGATAGGAGCCGGTGCCGACCGAAGTCATGTGTCGCTCGGTCTTTAAGAATGTCGGCAAAAACGTGGTGAGTGCATAGCTGCTGCCCTGCGCGCCGGTCACCATCATCGCAACCCGCCAGGTTGTCGCCAGGTAGGGCGGCTTCAAGGCGGCGAACAAGTGAAGCAGGCCAACCGGTTCCCGCCTCTGGGCCGTGAGTTCCGGTTCCTCCACGTAGCGGCGTATCCAGAACACGAGCAACGCGGGCGCGAGGCCGATCCAGAACATCGCCCGCCACGCGATGGCTTCAGGAAGAAACGCGAAGAACACTGTGAACATCAGTGCGGCGGTACCCCAGCCGACGGACCAGCCGGTTTGCACGAGGCCAACCGCTCGTCCTCGATATTGATCGCGAATGACCTCGCCCATGAGCACAGCGCCGGCGGCCCATTCGCCGCCGAAGCCGAACCCCTGCAACGCCCGCAACACGAACAACTGGTTGAAGTCCTGAGCGAAGCCGCACAGGAATGTGAACAACGCGTACCAAAGAATGGCGATCTGCAGCACGCGAACCCGGCCGATCCGGTCCGCCAGAGCGCCGGCGATCCAGCCTCCGAACGCCGAAACCAGCAAGGTGATTGTCGCGAGCTCGCCCGCCTGGGCTGTGGATATACCCCAGATCGTCAACAGCGACGGGATCACAAAGGAAAATATTTGCACGTCGAGAGCGTCCAGAGACCATCCGCCGAAGCATGCGATCATGGTGCGCCTCTCGCGCGCGGTCAGGTCCCGTAGCCATCCGAACATCGTCGTTTCCTCCCCGCCTTTGATAGGCGGCCAGGGAAGTCAAGCGCGTGGGGTTGATTCAATCAAGGCCGCGTAGTTTACCATGTCGCCAGACCCGGAAGGTGCCGCCTATGCAAAGTGACATCCGCGGCCTGCCGATCACGGCCGCTTCAACGGAGGCAGTACAGGCCTTCGACCATGCGCTCGACGGTTATCTCTCCTATCGGTCCGATGTGGCCGCACGGATGGAACTGCTGTTCGCCGCCGATCCAGAGTGTGGAATGGCGCATGTCCTCAAGGGCTATCTGGCGATGCTTTCCTACAAACGCCAGTCGTTGCCGATCGCTGAAGCCGCGGCCGCCACGGCGGATCCGTTCATTCAGCGTGCCACCCCGCGAGAGCAAGCCCACCACCTGGCCCTCACCACCTGGATTGCCGGAGACGCGGACAAGGCCTCGGCGAT
>JBEKGV010000768.1:0-3053 GCA_050012615.1 Acetobacteraceae bacterium
CACGCACATGGCGTTGAAGATGCGCGACGACGTTGTTACCGACGGCGGATATCCGGAGCGAATTCTGGTCAACGCACCGGACAGGATCGGTGATTTCTTCGCCGTCCCCAAGGTGGTCGAGTAATGCTGACGGACCTGACGATCTCCGAAGCCCGCGACGGACTGCGGGGCAAAAGTTTCACCGCTGAAGAACTGACGCTTGCACACTTGCATGAGATCGAGGCGCTGAACCCTCGACTGAACGCCTATTTGTACGTTGGTCACGCCCAATCGATGGATCAGGCGCGCGCGGCGGATACAGCGCTGGCAAAGGGCGATATGAGGCCGCTGCTGGGAATTCCGCTGGCGATCAAAGACCTGTTCTGCACAACCGGGGTGCGCACGACGGCGGGCAGCAAGATCCTGATGCCGTTCTTTCCGCCCTATGAATCCACCGTGACCGCGAACCTGTTGCGCGACGGCGCGGTGTTTCTGGGCAAGACGAACATGGATGAGTTCGCGATGGGTTCGTCCAACATGACCTCGCACTATGGGCCGGTTGAGAACCCGTGGAAGCGGCGTCAGGACGACACCGCGGTGCTGGTGCCGGGTGGCTCGTCGGGCGGATCGGCGGCGGCTGTCGCGGCTCGGCTCGCGATGGGAGCGACAGGGACTGACACGGGTGGATCGATCCGGCAGCCGGCGTCGTTTTGCGGATTGGTCGGGGTGAAGCCGACCTATGGCCGCTGCTCGCGCTGGGGTGTCGTGGCATTCGCGTCGTCGCTGGATCACCCGGGACCGCTCGCCCGGACGGTGCGGGACTCCGCGATCCTGCTCGGTTCCATGGCGGGTCATGACGAAATGGATTCGACCAGCGCCGATGTCGCGGTGCCGGATTTCGAGGCCGCCTGCGGCCGCTCGATTAAAGGACTTCGGATCGGCGTGCCGAAGGAATATCGATCCGACGGCATGTCCCCGGAAATCGAGCCGCTCTGGCGTCAGGCCGAGTCCTGGCTGCGCGAGGCCGGCGCCGAAATCGTCGAGGTCTCGTTACCGCACACGAAATATGGTCTGCCCACCTACTACATCATCGCTCCGGCCGAGGCGTCGTCCAATCTCGCCCGTTATGACGGTGTCCGTTTTGGCCTGCGCACTGACGGCGAGGACCTTCGAGATCTTTACGAAAGCACCCGCGCCGACGGGTTCGGCGCCGAGGTGAGGCGGCGGATCATGATTGGCACTTATGTGTTGTCGGCTGGCTATTACGATGCTTATTACTTGCGGGCACAGAAAGTCCGCGCCTTGATTCTGCGCGACTTCACTGAGGTGTTTGAAATCGTCGACGCACTGTTGACGCCGACCGCTCCGTCGGCCGCGTTCGCGCAGGGCGAGAAGATGGATGATCCTATCAAGATGTATCTGAACGACCTGTTCACGGTGCCGGCCGATCTGGCCGGCGTGCCGGCGGCCTCGGTGCCCTGCGGGCTCGATGCCAATGGGCTGCCGCTTGGTTTGCAGGTCATCACCCGCCCGTTCGATGAGGAAACGATGTTCGCGGTGTCGGCTGTGCTCGAGCGTGAAGCGAATTTTTCCGCTCTGCCGACATTACGCGCGGGAGCCTGAGGGATGGAATACGCACTTGAAGGACGCTCCGGACCCTGGGAGGTCGTTGTTGGCCTGGAGGTTCATGCTCAGGTAATTTCTCGGTCAAAGCTGTTTTCCGGTGCCGCCACCGCGTTCGGGGCCGAGCCGAACACGCAGGTCAGTTTCGTCGACGCGGCGTTTCCCGGGATGCTGCCGGTGCTCAATCGCGTGTGTGTCGAGCAGGCGGTGCGGACAGGATTGGGTCTGAACGCGGCGATCAATAAAGTCAGCAGGTTCGATCGCAAGAACTATTTTTACCCTGATCTGCCGGCTGGGTATCAGATAAGTCAGTACGAACATCCGATCGTTGGCAAAGGCGAGATCGAGATAGAACGCGCCGACGGCTCGACGAAAATGATTGGCATCACCCGTCTGCATCTGGAGCAGGACGCAGGCAAGTCGTTGCATGACCAGCATTCGACGAAGTCCTATATCGACCTCAACCGGGCCGGCGTCGCGCTGATGGAGATCGTGTCGGAGCCGGATATTCGCTCGCCCGACGAGGCCGGAGCCTATCTGCGGAAACTGCGTTCGATTTTGCGCTACCTCGGGACCTGCGACGGCAACATGGAGGAGG
This sequence comes from Acetobacteraceae bacterium, assembly GCA_050012615.1. Taxonomy (GTDB): domain Bacteria; phylum Pseudomonadota; class Alphaproteobacteria; order Acetobacterales; family Acetobacteraceae; genus Rhodopila. The sequence goes on from JBEKGV010000768.1 coordinate 2,201, forward strand.
GGTCCATGCGCGCCGACGTAAACGTGTCGGTGCGCAAGCCGGGAGAAACGGAGTACCGCACGCGCTGCGAGGTCAAGAACGTGAACTCCGTCCGCTTCGCGATGCAAGCGGTCGAGGCCGAGGCGTTGCGGCAGATCGAAGTGTGGGAAAGCGGCGGCAAAGTCGATCAGGAGACGCGACTGTTCGACAGTGGCCGCGGCATGACCCGAGCCATGCGCTCGAAGGAAGACGCGCATGATTACCGGTACTTCCCAGACCCCGATCTTTTGCCGCTAGTGCTGGACCAGACCTGGATCGACGAACTGAAAGCGCATTTGCCCGAGTTGCCGGACGCCAAGAAGCAGCGGTTCATGCGGGATTACGGGCTGAGCGTTTATGATGCGGGCGTTCTGGTCGCGGAACAGACGACCGCGCTGTTTTACGAAACCGTGGCGCGTGGCAGGGACCCGAAGATCGCCGCCAACTGGGTCACCGGCGATTTTTTCGCCGCGTTGAACCGGACCGGACGCACGATTGACGATCCGCCCATCAGTGCGGAACATCTTGGGCAGTTGATCGACCGTATCACAGACAAAACGATCAATGGGAAGATTGCCAAGGACGTGTTCGAGGCGGCGATAGAAACCGGCGAACTTCCCGATGAGATCATCTTTCGACGAGGATTGCGCCAAATTGTTAATCCGGATCAGATTGAAGGAGCTGTGTCGAGCGTTCTTGACGCTAACCGAACTCTCGTCGACCAGTACAAAGCTGGTAAGGAAAAGGTCTTCGGCGCATTGGTCGGTCAGGTGATGAAAGCGATGCAAGGCAAAGCCAACCCCGCGCTGGTCAACGAAACGCTCAGACGCCGCCT
>JBEKGV010000769.1:0-3052 GCA_050012615.1 Acetobacteraceae bacterium
AGAGGACGCGATGGTCCGAGGCGCGTTCAAACAGCGCGCGTTCAAACACTGGCGCGGCGCGGCGCGAGGGTCCATCCTGGCGGAGATGGAACCGCCCGACCACAACCCGCCGATCCGAGTCGGCGCCGCTCCTGACGGCTCGTTGACCTATCTGGTCGATCTGCCGCCCGAGGCCTTGCCCCCGGTCGCCCGCCGCGACCTGGAGCGAGCGTGGTACGCCGCCCGCCGCGCCGCGCTGGCCGAGCAATGGGGCGCGGTCCGAGTCTTCCGTTTTCGCAGCGCGGATGGCGGTCATTCCGATCTCGTACTCGCCGACCGCGACGCCAGTTGCTGGGCCGGAGCATTGGACTCGCTGTACGGCATGGGCACGCGGCAGGGCCTGTCGCTTTGCCTCCGCCTCCTCGCCCTCATCGATCTTTTGGCCCATTCTCCCTGGGCGGTCCCGCTGGTACGGTTGGCCCGCGACGGCGCTGAGCCCGATCCCGCCTTGCTGCATGTCGCCGCGACCGAGCCTCTGACGCATGAGGCGCGCTTCGACCAGACCGGGTTCCGCGCCCGCCTCGCCCGTTACACATCCCAACGCCTGACAGGAGCTTCCGCATGAACCGCGGCATCGTTGTTCGATCGCTGGCATCCGGCCTCGCCATGCTGGCGCTGGCGGCTTGCTCGCCGGGCTCAATGAATCCAGGCGGCGGCGCAAGCAGCGAGTCGGTCGGCCCGAGCGGAGAGGCCGCCGAAAACCGGACCTCCCTTCAGACGCAGCAGGCCTGCCGGGAACGAGCGAACCAAATAGTCGACGAGCAGCGGCGTCCGGACATCTATGCCCCGAATTCCTCCTTGAACACGCCATTCTCCGCCAATTTTCAGCCCGATGTGCCGAGCCGCGGCCTCTCCGGCCAGTTCGCTTATGAACGCACGGAAGCGGATTGCGAGCGCAACGCCGGCGCACCGGACGTTTCAACGACCACAGTACCTTCGACGATTCCCCCGAACGGCCGCTGATCGCGGGGTGGCCGTAGGGGGGTGGCAAGTCTCTCGGCCGTAGGCGGCGTTCTGGCGCAACGCAATGCGCGGATTTTTTATTCCGGCAGCGTCGTGTGCTGGACCGGTTCATGGGTGCAACGAATCGCCACCGATTGGATGGCCTGGACAATGACGCATTCGACGCTGTGGGTCGGCGTCATCGCGTTCTGCAATCTGGTGCCGTCGGTGGTGATTTCTCCCATCGCGGGCGCCGTTGCGGACCGGATGGACCGGGTGAAACTGACCATGGCCTCGCAATACGTCGCGATGACGCAGTCGGTGATCCTGGTCGTGCTGATTCTGACCGGAACGATCCGGATCGAATATATGGCACTGTTGTCGTTCTGTAACGGTGCTGCGGAGACATTCGCTCAACCGGCCCGGCAATGTCTGATCCCCGGCCTCGTTCCGAGACAGTATCTTCCCGGCGCGGTGGCACTGAACAGTCTGACCTACAATATGGCACGGTTTGTTGGGCCGGCGATCTCGGGGCCGATGATCGCGGCCTGGGGTGTGGTGCCGTCGATCGCGGTCAACGCCGTGGCGTTCTTTTACGCCAGCGTGACGATGACGATGCTGCGGCTCGATCCCTCGGTGAGAATGGGTTCGCGCGGCGGCGGCTCGGTGCTGCACGACGCGGTGGAGGGTCTGCGCTACGTGACTCGCCACCCGGGCATTGGACCGCTGATGTTGTTCGCCGCGACCGTCGGCATGACCCTGCGCGCGGTGGGGGAGATGTTGCCGCCATACGTGCAGTTGCTGTTTGGCCGCGGCGCCGAGGGATTGGCGACATTGGCCAGCACCATGGGCTGCGCGGCAATGGTCGGCGGCTTTCTGGTGGCGATCAGGGGACGCATGAATGGGCTGGCGCGGATTGCGGTCGGATGCGGGATTCTGATGGCACTGGCCACCGCCGGTTTTGTCGCGACGCCGTGGTTTCCGGTCGGCGTCGTCTGCATCGCGGCGATGGGCGCGGCGACCACGGCGCACGGAATTTCGTGTCAGACGCTGATGCAGAACTCGGCGGCGCCGGCGATGGTGGGGCGTGTGCTGAGCCTGTGGGGCATGATCACACGCGCCGCTCCGGCAATGGGTGCGCTGATCTACGGCGCGGCGGCCGAGGTATTTGGATTGCGCATTCCGGTACTGATTGGCGTGGTCATCTGCGTGGCCATGTGGGCGCGAACATGGCTGCGATTGCACCGCCTGGCGCCCGCGTTGGAGGGCGTAGAGGCGGCGGCGGGCTAAGGCCGCCATTAAGATCTCGGCAGGTTTTGAGTGGCATTGTGGCCCCCTGTGACGGCGGCCAAAGACAATGCGAACCGATGAAGAGACCCTGAACCAGCTCTCCCGACGTGTCATTGGATGTGCTCTGGGTGTCGCCAGTACGCTCGGTGTGGGATTCGCCGAACGGGTTTATGGGAACGCGCTGGTGCACGAAGTTCGTAAGGCCGGCCTGGTGGCGGCGCGACAGCGCGGGATCACTGTATGGTACGACGGCATTATCATCGGGGAATATGTGGCTGACATATTGATCGAGGACGCGTTGCTGGTCGAGCTCAAGGCCGTCAAGGCGCTGAATGATGGTCATCGGGCTCAATGCCTGAATTACCTGAAGGCGACCGGATTGCGTCTGTGCCTGTTACTCAATTTTGGAACGCCACGATTGGAAATCAAGCGTGTGGTACTCGGGTTGTGATAACCGGGACTTTGCACGCTGATTTTTCATCTATGATTGGAACCCGCGAGGTGGGTGCACGAAAGGGAAACCGCCAAAAACGCAAAGAACCCCGAAAAGACGCAAAGGCCATCGTGCTCAATTTTAATTGTCCTTATGCGTACTCGCATCGATTTTTATAATTCGTGGCATTGATCGCCCTTGCCTTCGGGCGTGCGCCGGAAATCCTGGACGGTGGCGGTGGCACGAACGCCTTTGCGCCTGTTCGCGGTTCTTTGCGTTTTTTGCGTTTAATTCTTTCTCCGAAACCACCGACGCCCGGTCGCCCGCCACTCTGACGACGTGTCGGAA
>JBEKGV010000770.1:0-3045 GCA_050012615.1 Acetobacteraceae bacterium
TGGCCCGGACGAGCCGGGCCATGACGGATTTGAAAAGCCGTACGTCAATCTTTCGGCCGATTGGTATTAAAGGCCCGGAACACCGAGAGCACTGCGCCCGGCAATCTGTCAAAACCCTGTGACGAGGTACTAGCCAGACGCCCTTGCTTTGGTGAGATCACAACGATATCACGATACCGGTACATCAGGACGCAATTATGCCCGCCATCAATATCCCCAGCTCCTTGAAACCAGCCCATGACAGCATTCGCGGGATCGACTTCGGCAAACTCGCGCGCGACCTGGCCGCGCTTGGACTGATGGAGGACGGCCCGGAGTGGACCGAAGCGCTGGACGATCCTGCGCTCAGCCGCCGTGTTCTTGGGCTGGACGCGGAGTGAAACTGCCACGCTGCACGAGCCCCGGTCTCGAGCGGTGATCCATTTTGATGAGATCCTGCCGGCTCAGGTTCAGGCAGGACGCCTCGTCACGCGTTGGTGATGCCGCCGTCGATGGTGATCGTTTGGCCGGTGATATAGGACGCGTCTGGTGAACACAGAAAGCGGATCACCGTCGCGACCTCGGACGGGTGGCCGTAACGCTTCAACGGGATCTCCCGCCGGTACGCGTCTCCCCGTTCGGCGATCGTCTCCTGGGCCATGCGCGTATCGATCAGGCCGGGCGCGACGGCGTTGACCAGAACATCGGGCGCGAGCCGGCGTGACAACGATCGTGTCAGCCCGACAATCCCTGCTTTCGCCGCCGCATAGGGCGGATAACCGGCGCTGCCGCGGCGATAGGCGACAGAACTGGTCAGCACGATCCGCGCGGTTTCCCGCTTGTCGTACCGGGTCGAGAAAGCGACCGCCATGTCGTAGGCGCTCGTCAGGTTGACGCCGATCGCGCGGTCCCACACGTCGTGCTCACCGGCGGCCATCGCGTCCTTTTCGAACAGCCCCGCGAGGTGAACGAGCGAGTGAACCGGCCCGCCCGCGGACTCGATCGCCGCGGCGCAGGCGGCGGGCGAATCAAGTGCGGAACAATGCAGCGCGAGGCGCACCTTTCCCAACACCGCCTCGGCCTGAAGCAGCCGTTGCTCGTCGATGTCGACGATGACGACATGGCCGCCCTGGTCCATGAACGCGCGCGCGGTTTCAATGCCGATGCCGCCGGCGCCACCGGTGATCACGATGCGTTTGCCAACAAAGCCGGACATGGACTTTCACTCCTGATTATTGTCAGCCCGGATCAATAGGATACGGTGGACTTTATCAGCCCTCTGATATGCCACCGCTGTCATCATGAGCAAAGTAACGCGCGCGCGACAGTGCCGACGGCCGATCGGTGGAGGAGCATCCGATCGGTGGAGGAACATCCGATCAGTGCAGACTGGCGCGCACCGGAGCGATCAGGCCGTCGATCTTCGCGAGGAGCTTCAATCCGGCCTCGGCGCCGTCACCCTCCATTCGGTTGTGCGCGACACGCTTCATCGCGGTGACCAGTGTGCTCAGGGCCGTGGCGGCGGCGGCGTGACACTTCGCCGCCGCACCGGCCTTCGCCGCCATCGCCGTTACGAGGTCCGATGCGCGCGCGGCGAGCATCGCGACCAGGCCGTAGCCCAGAACGCGCGCGTGTTCGGCGATGTCATCGAAGATCGGGCGAAGGCCGTGCGCCAGAGCGGCCGCCTCCCGCTGACTGTGGTTGAGATGCCGGATCGACTCTTCCGCCGCTCCCAGCGCGGCCATGAGACGGGCATGATGGCGCTCGGCTATCGCGCGCACTCCGGGGTTCTCGCGTGACAGCCTGATCTTCCCGCGCTGATTGAGCACGAGGCCAACCCGTTCGATCAGGGTCTGCACCGAAATCGGTTTGCCAACCCACTCGCACACGCCGAGGTCGCGTGCTTCCTGGATCGTCTCGGGGTTGGTCTCCGCGCTGAGCATGATCACGGGCCAATCCTGACCGTGTCCGGTCTTCGCCAACTCGCGCAGGAAGTCGAGGCCGGTCATCGGATTCATCTGAAAGTCGACGATGAGGATGTCGAACTCCCGGCCCGCGCATAGCTCGAGCGCTTCCGGGCCGTTATGTGCCTGAACGACGTCTTGGCAACCGTGGTGCTGGAGCGCGAAACGCACGAGGGATCGGATGACCGGATCATCGTCGATGCACAGCACACTGATGTCTGAAAGATTGATCAGGGAGGATTGGCTCATGCTTCATCCAGACCTCGCGGGGGGAGGGCCGGACTGTGACCCCGATTGCTTAATCCGAGGTTAAACGCTTGGTAGTGGGTCAGTTTGAGTCGGCCTAGAATATTGTCCTATCGATAGCGCTTGAACCATGCGCCCATGGTGCCATACTCCCCGCTATGGCAACCAAGCGCATTCCCCGGCCCCGTGACCCGATCGCTCTGGCGAAGCTCATTGGCGATATCGCCACCGGGCAGGTGGCAGACGCGATTGAGGACGGGAAGGACTCAGCGGCGATTGAACGGGGGCGGCTTGGAGGCAAGAGTGGTGGTAGATCGCGGGCTGACAAACTGACGGATAGTCAGCGGCGAGAGATTGCAGAGAAAGGCGCGGCCGCCCGCTGGGGCAAAAAGGCGAGATAATTGCCCTTTCGCTGTAATCGGTACAACCTCTCGGTGTGGGGGAACAATTATCATTATATCCGATCCGGGCGGTCCATGTCTGGAACCCAAGTTCCAGCACGGTTAGCCGTCCTGATTTTGCCACGTGTGAGGACGGGTTAGATTATTGCGTAAAACGCGATGAGAACGGTTATCCCGCGCGCGCCAATGAATGGATCGGCACTTGGCTGGCGCGTTCGGTAGGCATTGCCGTCGCAAAACCCGCTGTCATAAAAGACCTAAGCGACAAGATCGTTTTCGGGTCAGAGATTTATGGCGAAGATACCAACGATAACTTAAATATATTCCAATCTAAAGGACTTTCTGCCGACCATGTAATCCACATTTGGAAGACGTTTGCATTCGATTTGTTCATATCTAATGATGACAGACATGTAAACCAATACAAAATATTCAATCAAAATAGAGTAAATAGA
>JBEKGV010000771.1:0-3037 GCA_050012615.1 Acetobacteraceae bacterium
AGAACCGTTCCCTGGGGGGATCAATCAGGCGCGCCAGGCGGAACCACGTATGACGTCGCAGAAGTTGCCGCGATGGAAATGCGGTTCTTTGTCAGCGATTACGTCGGCCTTGACGTTGCCGAAGGTCGTCTCCGGCTTGTGCCAGATGCCGTCGTAGAAGGCCTGGATGATGTCTTCCTTGAAACGATCCGTGCGGGGATGGGCCTTCACGACCGCCGCGCGCTCGGCGTCGCTATATTCGAACCAGGCTAGCCCCAGGACATCCATTTCGACACCCGCGGTAACGAGCGCGACGACCGGATGCATGTGCTGTGGAATCCCGGGCGTGGTGTGAAGGGCGATCGCCGTCCAGACAGTGTCGATCTCGGCTTCGGAGATGCTGTGTCCACGCAGGAAGTCGCGCGCGGCATTCGCGCCATCCACCTCGAAACGCTCGTTGGGGCTGCTGTGCCGCGACGTCAGCCCCATGTCGTGGAACATGGCGCCGGCATAGAGCAGTTCGGCATCGAACTTCAGGCCGCGATGCTGACCCGCCAGGGCCCCGAAGAAGTACACGCGACTGGAGTGATGAAACAGCAGCGGGGTAACGGTATCTCGCACCAACTCGGTGATCTCACGCGCAAGCTTGCTGTCCGGGATTCCTACCCCTTCAACTATCAATGACATCTCGTTCTCCGCGTCAGGGTGGATGTGTCGTATACAGACGAGCCCTATGCGAAACGGGCGTGCATGGGCCATGCTGGCGAATACGTTTGTGATTGAGGCGATGTCCTCGTGAGGGAACCGTGCGGCATCGACGGTGGCACGCGTTTACTCATTGTCTTCCGCAGCTTCTCCAGGGCGCGTACCTCGATTTGCCGCACGCGCTGATGCGAGATGCCGTACCGGCGAGACAATTCCTCCAGCGGTCTAGGAGTGTCCCTGAGCCGGCGCTCAACGATGATGTGCCGTTCGCGCTCGTTAAGGACCGTCAACGCTTCGGATAGCAGCGCTTTGCGCCCCGTCAGTTCCTCGCGATCCGCTATGGTTTTCTCGTGACTCTCGGTTTCGTCAGCCAGCAAATCCAGCCACTGGCCTTCGCCGTCGGATCGCAGAGGATCGTTGAGGCTGTGATCCGATCCGGCAAGGCGGCGGTTCATGCTGATCACTTCCTGTTCGGGAACGTCGAGCGTGTGTGCGATGCTGCGGACATGCTCGGATTTCAGGTCGCCCTCGTCGAACGCCTGTAGCTGGCCCTTCAATCTGCGCAGGTTGAAGAAGAGCTTTCTCTGCGCGGCGGTCGTACCCATCTTCACCAGCGACCAACTATGCAGGATGTGATCCTGGATCGCGGCGCGGATCCACCATATGGAATAAGTTGACAGACGAACGTTTCGGTCCGGGTCGAACCGCCTGACCGCTTGCATCAACCCGACATTGCCCTCACTCACCAGATCCACCACCGGCAGGCCATAGCCGGCATATCCCTTGGCGATCTTTACGACGAGGCCCAAATGGGATGTGACAAGCCGATGGGCAGCGTCTATGTCTTGCCGCTCGCGCCAGCGGGATGCCAATACTCGCTCTTCATCCAGCGATAACAATCCGAACTTCCGAATATTGGAAAGATACGGTGAGGGATCTAGAGCGGCAGCCGACCTGGAAGCCATGGCGAAACTCCGTGTGCCGATTTCAGTGACCCTGTCATCGCATGCGCGATCCTTTGAAGTCTTTGGACCTACAATAAATTGGTCTGAGATGATCTGAGCCAGAATGGTTGAACCCCGGCCGGCAAACCGGGGGAATCATCGGGCAATGGTTGGTTATGTCCGGTAGACTGGCTGCATCATCGGGACGATCAGGCGAGTCCGGCCGATTCATGCGATTAACGCACAACTGTTTTTAGGTGAAACGGCATAACCGTAGTGTCGTTGTCGAACGATATGGGCGCTGGGTAGTCAAACGGATTTGGTTCGATGTCCTGGTGCGTCAAATCGCTTAAACTGGCCGGTGGTGCAGCTGTGCTCGCAATCCTGATCGCGTCGTCGGCATCGGCGACGCGGACGGCCCGCCGTCTCCCTCTCGGCAACTGGTCTACGGCGAATGGCCACGGCGTTGTCGCGATCGCCCAATGCGGTGCCGCGCTCTGTGGCAGGATTGTTGGGTTCGATCGCAAGCCAGGCGAGCCAATGCCCACGGACGTGCACGGGCGTTCGCAGTGTGGACTTACCGTCATCACGAATGAAAGGCCGGAAATGGACGGCACCTGGTTGGGCGAAGTCACCGATCCGCGTGACGGCGGCACGTATCAGGCGAAGCTGTGGTTGGATCAATCCGGAAACCTGCGATTGCGAGGTTTCATTGGCATCCCACAGCTGGGCGCCACTCAGACATGGCATCCTTTCACCGGAAATCTGACCGCCGAATGTGGTCTGGGTTGAATGCCGTATCCCGTAGAATGGAGAGCAACGATGACGCATGATTTCCCCCCGATTGGACGCCGCGAATTTGTGTTAACTCTCGCGATTCCGGCCGTCGCCGTCGCGGTTCCCTGGCATCCAGCCGTCGCGGCGACTGATAGCGACGCGGATGTCATCGCGCCCGTACAGCGGCTTGATGCGGCGTTGCTTGTCGCGATGAGGGCCGGACAGGGAACGCCGTTCGAGCAACGGTATGCGGCACTGGCGCCGGTTGTCGATCAGACCTTCGATTTGAACGCTGTGCTGGCGGGCTCGATTGGCCTGCGATGGTCCGGACTGCCGAACGATCAGAAAGCACAATTGCTTGCCGCGTTTCGTCGTTACTCGGTGGCCAGCTACACCGCGAGCTTCAACCATTTCAGCGGCCAGGCGTTCCAGGTCTTGCCCACGGTTCGCCCGGTTGGAAACGGCGAGGTGATCGTGCAGAGCAAACTCGTTTCGGGCGATGGTTCGGTCACGCCGCTCAACTACGTCATGCGAAATGGCCCGTCCGGCTGGAAGGCAGTGGACGTGCTGGTCGACGGTTCAATCAGTCGTGTCGCCGTGCAACGCTCGGACTTTCGATCCCTGCTGGAGAG
>JBEKGV010000772.1:0-3036 GCA_050012615.1 Acetobacteraceae bacterium
ATGGGGTTCGCCGATCATCATCGCGGTCAGATCTTCCGGACCAAGGTCGCGCACCGCTCCCGCGCCGGCGAAGCGGCCGCGGCGAAGTACCGTGACCTCATCGACGAACTTCGCCACCTCTTTCAGCTTGTGCGTGATGATGACGATGGTGAGTTGCCCGGAATGCGCCAGCTCGCGTACCAGGCCGAGCATTTCGTCCGCCTCTTGCGGGGTCAGGACCGAGGTCGGTTCATCCAGCACCAGGAATCGTCTCCGGAGATAAAGCTGTTTGATGATCTCGGTCTTCTGCCGCTCTCCGGCCGCCAGCGTACCGACTTCGGCGTGCAGCGGCACCTTGAACGGCATCCCCCGCATGAACTCCTCCAGGCTGCCGAGTTCGCTGCGCCAGTCGATCACGGCCGGAACGTCGCGCCGCGACATCACGAGGTTCTCGGCAACGGTCATCGACGGGACGAGGGTAAAGTGCTGATACACCATGCCCAGGCCAAGCGCGTCGGCATCGGCCGGACGCTCGATCGATGCTTCGTGGTTATCGACAAGGAACGAACCCTCGTCAGCGCGATAATAGCCGAGCAGGCATTTCACAAGTGTTGACTTCCCGGCGCCGTTCTCGCCCAGAAGACCGTGGACCGTGGCGGGCCGCACCTTCATCGAGACATCGGCCAGCGCCTGAAACGGGCCAAAGCGCTTGCCGATCCCGACGGCTTCAACGCCGATCGCGTGCGGAGTATCAGCCGGCGACACGCCGGTTTCAGCCAAACTCATGGCAACGCCGACACAAGGGTCATGCTATTGCTGACCGCGCCAAACACGCCGCCCTGCATCTTGACCATCTTCACCGCCGCGGCGTGATTGCCGGCATCGGTGGCGCCGCAACAATCCTCCAGCAGCAGACATTCGAATCCGCGGTCGTTGGCCTCACGCATCGTCGTGTGGACGCAGACATCGGTGGTGATGCCGCTGAGCAGGATGTTGCGGATGCCGCGCGTGCGCAGGATCAGCTCGAGGTCGGTCGCGCAGAAACTGCCTTTGCCCGGCTTGTCGATGACGATTTCACCAGGCAATGGAGACAATTCCGGAATGATCTCCCACCCTGGTTCGCCACGCGTCAGGATCCGTCCACACGGACCCGGATCGCCGATGCCCGCACCGATCCGGCGAGACCGCCAACGCTTGTTCTCCGGCAGGTCGCTCAGGTCCGGACGGTGGCCTTCGCGTGTGTGGATGATGGTGTAACCGCGCGGGCGAAGCGCCGCCAGAACGCGAGAAATCGGCTCGATCGGCGCGCGGGTCAGCGACAAGTCGTAGCCCATCTTATCGACGTATCCACCGTTGCCGCAAAAATCCGTCTGCATGTCGATGACGATCAGAGCGGTCGTGTCCGGCGCGAGAGACCCGTCGAACGGCCAAGGATACGGATCGGCATCAATTGTCAGGCTTGTCACGGTCACCTCCCGATCGAAAGTTGTCCTGGCATGCCGCGCAAGGAATGACCGCCATGCGCGCTGATCACCAAGACGATCAGGGTCACGACATAGGGCGCGGCATAGAACAGGTAGTAGCCCCAGGTGACGCCGACGGTCTGCAAGGATGGACCGAGCGCCCCGGCGGCGCCGAACAACAGCGACGCATAAACGCAGTTGATGGGGTTCCAACGTGCGAACACCACCAGTGCGACGGCCATGAGTCCTTGGCCGGAAGACAATCCCTCATTCCAGCTTCCAGGGTAATACAGCGAAAGGAATGCGCCACCGACACCGGCCAGCGCACTGCCGCACGCCGTGGCTAAAAACCGGGTCCGATCGATTGGCAACCCCAAAGCCAACGCGGCATCCTGACTGTCCCCGACGATACGGATGCGCAACCCCACGCGCGTGGCGCGGAAAAACCAGTGCATCGCCACCGCCGCCGCGATGCCGAGAAAGAACAGCGGACTGACCAGCAGAGCGTTGCGAACCTGCGCTGAATCCGACCACCACGCCAACGGAATCCCCGGCAACAGCGGTGCACTGGGCTGGACATAAGGTTTTCCAAAGAAGAACGCGATCCCCGTCCCGGCCAGCATGATGGCGATCCCCATCGCCACATCGTTCACCTTAGCCAACGAACAGACCGCGCCGTGCACGCCGCCCAACAGCATTCCGGCGATCGCCGCGGCGAGGACTCCAACCCACGGATTGCCGGTTTCATAGGACGTCCCGTAAGCGACCATCGCGCCGAGCACGAGTACGCCTTCGTTACCAAGATTGATGCGGCCGGATTTCTCGGTCAGGCACTCGCCAAGTGAGACAAACAGGAAGGGTGTACTGACCCGCAGGCTGCCGGCGAACATGGCACCCGCGACGGTCTCCAGGGCGGACAGATCCACCATCAGACGTCCGCTCTCGGCTGGAACCATCGGATGCGGCCATAAAGCGTGTCGCTCGCCAGGATGGAAACGAAGATCATGCCCTGAAGTACCTGCACGGTCGCATCCGGCAGCCCCATGCGGCGTTGCAGCAGTCCGCCCGCCGCGCCTAACCCTCCCAGCAGTACGGCCATCGGCATGATGGCGAGCGGGTTGAAGCGGGCCAGGAAGGCGATGAGGATGCCGGTGTACCCGTACCCGGCCGCCAGCGAGGCGTTCGCCCGGCCGAGCTCAGCCGCCACCTCGATGGTTCCGGCAAGCCCCGCGCATGCCCCGCCCAGTGCGCACGCCAGCACGATGAGCCTCGCCACCGGCAGCCCCTGCAGCTGAGCTGCCCTGATATTCCCTCCGGTGACCCTGCCGGCGAAACCGATGCTGGTACGATAGATCAGGACCCAGCACAGCACACAGGCTATGACACCAACCGGAATGCCGGGATGCACGTCGAGCCACGGCACCGTTCCGAGCATGTTGGCGTCGCCAATACCGTAGGTGGAAGGTTTGTTCAGACTGGCGGGATCGCGAAACACGCCTTCGACCAGATGATTGAAAATGGCCATGCCGATGTAAGCGAGCACCAGGCTGGCGATCGTTTCGTTCACGCCCAGTCGCGCGCGCAGCCAACCGGT
>JBEKGV010000773.1:0-3035 GCA_050012615.1 Acetobacteraceae bacterium
ACCGACGGGTCCTGTTCCCGCAAGGGGTGGGGAACGCTCAGGGCAGAGCCAATATCACGACAAATGGCCGGTGACGACATTTTCGACCTGAATGCTCGTGCTATTTGAGACGTATCGGCCGCCCGCCATATCGCCCGGAACGACGATCCGCATCGCGCCATCAGAACCGTTCGGTCCGAGCTGACCATCGGTGTCGGCATAGGCGACAATGTCTTGCTGGTTGCCGAACGCGGGGTCGATTTCACCCGTCGAGAAGACCGCAGTGTAACCGTCGCTTCCGGTCGCGAGGACGATGAAGTTCAGAAGGTCGTTCTTGATCGCGGGATTCGTGAGCACACCCGCGTCCTGGACCAGGTCCCACCGAATATAGCGAAGTGGCTGGAGCGCGACAAGCCGCGGCTGGTGCTCAGGTCATTTGCCCGCTTTCGGCAATGAGCCTTACAGCGGCCGTTCTTCCTGTCCGCGGTTCTACTCGTCAGCCGCGTCCGCGGCGATCCGCGCCTTGTCCCGCGCGTCGGGATCCCCATAACCCGCTCCGCCCGCGGTCTTCACGATTACACGGTCGCCGCGCATCAATCGCGTGACGATTTTCGACGGAATAATCTCCTCGCCGCCATCGGCGCGTATGATTACTGATTCCGACCGGGCGCCGTCGCCGCCTCCGAACACGCCGCGGGCGGCGGAGTAGTGCCGCTCGCCTCGGTGCGTGAACGTCACGTTGTCGGTCAGCACCTCGTATTCCCGAACCGTTCCAGATCCGCCACGAAACTGTCCCGCGCCGCCCGATCCCGCGCGCAATGCCACGCGATTGAGGCGGATTGGTGCTTCCATCTCCATCGCCTCGGCCGGCAGGTTCATGCAGTTGGTGGCATCCGTTTCGATGACCCCGACTCCATCGCTGGCCGCCGAAGCGCCGCTGCCGCTGGCGATCAAATCGCCGGTGACGAAGTTTCCGCCGCCCGGATGCTGACCACCGAACGCAACTAGCAACATTTCTCCCGCCGCCGGCGCGGGCACACGATCCGGTAAAACCTCCGCCAACGCGGAGATGATCGCGCCGGTGATGCGTTTGATCGTCGAGGTCCGCGCGTTCACGGGTGCGGGTTCCCGCGGGTTGACCAGACTGCCTTCCGGAAGATGCAACGAAATCGGCCGGAAGCATCCCGCGTTGGTCGGGATCGCCGGATCGGTCAGTGCACGAATGGCGAAGCATGCCGCTGCGAGCGAACCGGACGGCACGCAGTTCATCGGCCCTCTCACCTGGTCCGACGTCCCGGTGAAGTCGATATGAACTTTTTCTCCGTTCACCGTGACGGCAACCTCTATCCGGATCGGTTTGTCCAGTTCGATCCCATCGTTATCCAGGTAATCCACGTAACGATAGGTTCCCTCGGGGATGCGGGCCAATGCCTGTCTTGTCATTGTCTCCGATCGGGTCAGCAATTCATCGAATATCGCGGTCAGTGCATTATGACCGAACTTTCCTGCCAGCTCCGACACTCTTCGTCCGCCTATCTTACACGCCGCCACCTGAGCATTGATATCGCCCATGACCGTGTCCGGAATTCTCACGTTCTGGCGGATAATGCGGACCAGCGTTTCATTCTCCACGCCCGCGTCGCGCAGTTTCAGCGGCGGCAGGCGCAGCCCCTCCTGAAAGATTTCGGTGGCGTTGGTCGGCACCGAGCCGGCCGACATGCCGCCCATGTCCTGGTGATGTGTCATCGCCGCGCTGAACGCGATCAACTGTCCATTGACGATGATTGGTTGAACGATGGCGATGTCCGGCAAATGCGTTCCGCCGGTATAGGGATCGTTCAGCAGGAAAACATCCTCCGGATGCATCCGGCCGGGTGGAAAATCGTGGATGATCCGTTGCATCACCGGGATCAGCGTCGCCAGGTGAATCGGGATCGCGCAGGCCTGCGCCAGCGTCTGACCATCCGCGGTGAACAATCCGGCCGAGGCATCGAGTCCTTCCTTGACAATGGGAGAAAAGGAACTGCGCAACAGCGTGGATTGCATCTCGTTGGCGATGCCTTCCAGCTTGTGGCGGGTCACCTCGATGGTGATCGGATCGGTCATACGGAGCGTTCCAGCAATAAGGCATCCCCCTTCGTCCGGCGCGCGATCCAGCCTGATTCAACCAAAGTCGTGGTATCGGCTTGCTCGATGATCGCCGGGCCCGGCACGATCACGTGGGACGGTATCGCGTCACGCTGCCAGATCGCGGCCTCGACAGCACCGCTGCCGACACGAATTTTCCTGGTACTGGGCGGCTGATCCGTGGGTGCCGATGAGGCGTGCGTTGCGACAGTCCCCGCGAAGGCCTCATGCACCGCGCGCAAATTTACGATCTTCGCGGGCACTTTGGTGCTGTGACCGTAAACCCGGGTGTGCGCCGCGAGGAACGCATCGTAAATCACCGCCGCATCGATCACGTCAAGCGGTACTTCCAGATGATACGACTGCCCGATGTAGCAAACATCCGCGAAATGCCTGACCTGGGCATCAGCGACGCCTTCCTGCCGCATGAGCGTCCCGCACCGCGCGTCGACCGCCTGCAATGCGTTCCTGAGTGCCGTAGCGTCGAGCGATGCAAGATCGTAAGGAAACGCGGTGGCGACCTCATGCGCCACAGGCGCGCCGAGCAGACCCGCCGCCGACAACACGCCCGGATGCGCCGGAATGATAATGGACGAGATCCCGAGATCTTCGGCCAGCGCGCACGCGTGCATCGGGCCGCCGCCGCCAAGCGGCAGCAGCGCATAACCGCGTGGATCGATGCCGCGGCCGATCGAAACGAGTCGGATCGCCTCGGCCATTTGCGCGTTGAGCACCCGGTGGATGCCCAGAGCCGCCTGTTCGATACTGATGCCAAGGGGCTCGGAAATAACCCGCTCAATGGCTTCATGCGCCAGCGACGGAGACAGTGGCAACGTTCCGCCCGCGAAGTTTACCGGATCGATGTAGCCGAGCACGACCGAGGCGTCAGTCACGGTCGGCGATTTTCCTCCTCTGCCATAGCTCGCCGG
>JBEKGV010000774.1:0-3033 GCA_050012615.1 Acetobacteraceae bacterium
GAGGATGTCGAGCCGACGTCCCTCGCACGTTCGCTCGCTGCCGTGTTTTGCCCAGGACCACTGACGATGGTGCTGCCGAGACGGGCGGGGTGTGGGGTTTCGCTGATCGCGGGGGCGGGATTGGATACGCTGGCGATCCGAGTGCCGGCGCATCGCGTCGCGCTGGAATTACTGACAGCGGTCGACCGTCCGGTGGCCGCGCCGTCGGCCAACCGATCGGGTCAGGTCAGCCCCACAACCGCGGCGCACGTGCTGGAGGGATTGGAGGGGCGCATCGCGGCGGTGCTCGACAGCGGGCCGTGCGATGTTGGCGTGGAATCCACGGTGCTCGATCTGTCCGGTGAGCGGCCGTTGCTGCTTCGGCCTGGCGGTGTGACGGTAGAAGCGATCGAAGCGGTCATTGGGCCGATCGCATATGGCATCTCGCCCGCCGGTGCGCGAACGTTACGATCGCCTGGGCAGTTGGCGTCGCACTATGCGCCGTCGTTGCCGATGCGTTTGGACGCGGTGTGTGCCTCGAGCGATGAAGCTTTGCTCGCGTTTGGACCGCCTTGCGAGGGCGGCGACGTGATCTTTCAATTGAGCGAAGACGCGGATGTGATCGAGGCGGCGTCTCGGTTGTTCGACGGCATGCGCTGGCTGGACGCGGAGGGCCAACGCCGCGGCCTGAGCGGCATCGCGGCCATGCCGGTGCCCGAGGTGGGACTTGGGCGGGCGATCAACGATCGGCTTCGCCGTGCGGCGGCCCCTCGCGGTTGATCTTGCGGCGGGTGCGAGCCCGGACGAAGATCGCCGCACGTCGTCAGAACGGGAGGAACCAATGCGTCTGAAAGACAAAGTCGCCATCATCAGTGGCGGCGGCCACGGGATGGGAGAGTGCGAGGCACGCCTGTTCGCGCACGAGGGTGCCGCTGTCGTGATCGCCGACGTGATCGAGGAAGGCGAAGCGGTCGCCGCCGATATCAGCGCCGGCCAGGGAAGGGCTCGGTTCATTCGATGCGACGTCACATCGGAGACCGATTGGCGGAATGTCATTGCCGAAACGATCCGGCAATTCGGCAGGTTGGATATCCTGGTGAACAACGCCGGCATCAGTGGCAGCGCGGTCGGCGATCACGACGATCTGGCCGGCTGGAAGAGGCTGTTGGAGGTCAATGCGACCGGGGTCTTTCTGGGCACGAAACTGGCGGCGGCCGAGATGGTCAAAGCGGGCAGGGGATCGATCGTCAATATTTCCTCGATCATGGGGTTCGTGGCCAATGCCGAGGGACATCCGGGTTACTCGGCGTCAAAAGGCGCTGTGCGGCTTTATACGAAGGCGGCGGCCTGTCGATACGGACCGCATGGCGTGCGGGTAAACTCGGTGCATCCGGGGTATTTGCCGCCGATGCTGAACGCGACGAACCAGGCGATGCGTGCCTCGAAGATCGAGGCGACACCACTGCGCCGATTGGGCGAGCCGATCGACGTGGCGAACGGCGTGCTGTTCCTGGCGTCGGACGAGGCGTCGTTCATTACCGGAACGGAACTGGTGATTGACGGGGGGTTCCTGGCCCAGTGAGGGAGCGCGGGGTATCGCGATGTTGGTGGCACTGGCGTGAGGCGGGGTGGGTCCGGCGGGATTTTTGTGATCCGGGTACGACCTGATTGGGGCCGCGCGGTATGAAAGAAAGGAATTTATCACCACGAAGTCACGAAGAGCACGAAGATCGCTATTAAACAGACGGCTCTGAAAGCGACCCATGCTTTTTAATATCGACCGCTCAAATGACTGGCTCTTCGCACAGTCGCCAATCACGTCATGGCCAGCCATCTATTGCCGCACGGTGCAGCGATAGGTCCCTCGGACGATCCCCCGATCAAGCCGGGTTATGACGGGTTCGCATTGGAGAGCCAATGGCAGGAGCTGTTGGTATCAACAATAAACTTCGGGTGCTTCGTGGCTTTGTGGTAATTTAATTCCCAGGTCGGTACGGGACGGGTCCAAAGGTCATCCGCACTGACGTCGACATCCCTCAAATTGACGCGACGGAACGCGGGGGCCGTGGGCGTTGTCACCCTCCCGGCCAACCTCACGCCTTGACCAGCGGACACGCGCCCTCGGACAGGGGGCGAAACGCTTCCTCGGCCGGGGTGGTCGCGATCAGCTTGTAGACGTCCCATTCCTGCTTGCTTTCCGATGGCTTCTTCACCTCGAATAAATACACGGGATGGATCTTCCGTCCGTCCTCGCGAATGCGGCCGACACCGAAACAATCATCGTCGGTTGGCATTTTCTTCATCTGCGCGACGGTCGCCGCGCCATCGGCCTTCGCCGACGCAGCGCCCATGGCCTGAACCGCCTTGAGATAATGCAGCGTGCACGAGTAATTGCCGGCCTGCGCCATGCTCGGCCACAGTTGCACCTTGGGTTGAATCCGTTTCTGGAACGACCGCGTCCGATCGTTCAGGTCCCAGTAATACGATTCCGAAAGCCGCATTCCCTGGGCTCCCTCCAGCCCGATCGAACGAACGTCCTGCGTATAGGCCACCATCGCCGCGACGCTCATCGTCTTGTTAAGGCCGAACTCGGCTGCCTGCTTGACGACGTTCACCAAATCGGCGCCCGCACCGCAAAACCCCAGAACCTTGGCGCCGGATGCCTGGGCTTTCACCAGCTGAGCGGAATAATCGGTTGTCTCCGGGAACGGATAGGGTTCGCCGCCAAGTACCTTGCCGCCCGCTTCGAGGACGAAGCGCGACGCGTCACGCTGCAACGCCTCACCGAACGCGTAGTTGGGATACAGCATGTACCAGGTGTCGCCGCCGGCCTTGACCATCGCCCCGCCGGTGGATTTCGCTTCCATATACGTGTCGTACACCCAATGGATCGAGTTCGGCGTGCACGCCTTGCCGGTCAGCTCCGAGGTCGCCGTACTGGTGGCGATCATGACCTTGTTCTTCTCCTTGCAGAGCGACGCCAACGCCAGTGCCGCCGAGGATGCCGCGCAATCCATCACGATATCGCAACCCTGTTGATCGAACCATTGCCGT
>JBEKGV010000775.1:0-3019 GCA_050012615.1 Acetobacteraceae bacterium
GCCTGGAATGAGACGTTGCATCTGGCCGACAGATTCCGGCTCACGCTGTACGACGCGGCCTATCTGGAACTCGCGCAGCGACGGACCCTGCCATTGGCGACGCTCGATAAGTTGCTTCGTGATGCGGCGGCGGCAATCGGCATCCAGACATTGGGTCTGTGTTGAAGCGGGAGCCCACTCCAGGCTTCGCATCTGGAACTCCCACGACAAAGCGATGCCGTCGCTCGGGCGGTGGCCGGTCAGTTCTTCGTGAGTCCTGCCTTGGTTTCGTGAAGCAAAGAATATCGCGTAATCTCGGCGCGGTACGATTGGGCCTCGCGAACAGTCAACGAGATGGTGTTGTCATTGGATCGCGTCGAACCCCAAAGCGGTCTCGACCCGGGTGACCCAACCTTGGACATGCGGATAGGCGCCAAGATCGAAGCCGCCCTGGCGAGCCATTCGCGTGTAAGCGACCAAGGAAATATCGGCCAACGTGATCTCGTTTCCGACAAGAAAACCCTGTTGTGCCAACGCGATCTCAAGCCGGCTTAGCGCCGCGTTGCCACGCTCCACCAGACGGGGTTCGAGCTCGGCGACAGGTTTGCGTTGATACAGAACCTGAAAGCGTGCCACGGCGATATACGGCTCATGGCTATATTGCTCCCAGAACAACCATTCCATCATCTTCGCTCGCGCGAAAGCGCCGGTTGGAATCAATCCGGAGCCTTCCGCGAGATACAGTATGATGGCATTCGACTGTGCGATCGTTCGATTGTCGTCCAAAACGATGACCGGAACCTGCCCGGCCGGGTTCATCGCGAGAAACGCCGCCGTCCGGGTTTCACCTTTCAGGATATCGACATCGGTCCATTGGTAGGGAAGTCCCAGAAAGTCACATACCCACTTAACCTTCAGGCAATTCCCCGAGATGGGGTCTCCGTATATTCGCATCGTCACTGACCCGGCTCGTGAGGTGTTGCACCCTTGCTCACATTGTCCGGGCGATCAAACTCTGTGTCCATTTGAACCTCATCCAGATTCGCGCGTTTCGTCGGTCGAAGAGTGAGCTGGGCCCGGTAGGGTAATCCTCGATCCGCGATGTCGCCAACGGGTCAACCTTTTTGGACGATCGCTCTCTCCGTCCGACCAGTCCGCCCCCACCTTTTCCACTTTGCCTTGTTTCGATAATAGTCTGAGCCTGTCGCGACCTGAATTATATTGCGTACCCGGGAAAGGATAGGGATATGTCCGACACCGTACTAAGCGACCTCGATCCCCTCATCGCCGAAGCGATGGAAGAATGGCAAGTCCCTGGGGTAGCTCTGGCGATCGTCCGCGTCGGGGCGCCGGACCTGCTGAAGGTCTATGGCCAGCGCGATGTCGAAGCAGGATTGCCGGTCACGGTCGACACGCAATTCGTTCTGTGCTCGATCACGAAATCGTTCACCGCTCTGGGCCTCGGCATGCTGGTGGACGAACGCCGCCTGGACTGGACGAAGCCGGTGCGCGAGTACATCCCCGAGTTCCGCCTCCATGATCCAATCGCGACCGATCGCGTAACGGTGCAAGACCTGCTCTGCCACCATAGCGGCCTGCCTCGGCATGACTGGGTATGGATGGCAGGCGAACTGTCCCGCGCTGAGATGTTCGCCGCCCTCCGTTACCTCGAACCCAGTCGAGACATTCGCACAACTCACCAGTATTCGAACCTCGGATACCTGGTCGCGGGAATGGTCGCCGAGCGGATCACCGGCCAGTCCTGGGAGGATTTCACGCGCGACCGAATCCTGCGTCCACTGGGCATGACGCATTTCGGATTCTCCACGGAGGAGCTTGGGAGTTCGCCAGACAGCGCGTGGCCCTACGTGATGGCCGACGATGAGCCTGGCGTCTTCGTGCGCCGGCGGGCCACGCTATGGCCGATCCGCAATACTCCGGCCGGCGGCATCAACGCGGCGATCTCGGACATGGCGAAGTATCTTCGCTTCTATCTGGACGGCGGAAAATGCGGAGACGCGCAGCTGGTGTCCGTCGCCACGCTTCGCGCCATGCAAACGGCACGCGTCCATGCCGGCCGATCGGAGTTCGAGGAGATCAGGGACTATCATTACGGATTCGGTCTGGGATCCTATCATTACCGCTTCGAACGAGTGGTCGGGCACAGCGGCGGCTGGGTCGGTTGGGGCACGCTGATGGTCATGATGCCGGAACGAGGTGCCGGCGTGGTGATCCTCACCAATCGCGCACCCAGTCCGGTAACGACCATCATTTCGATGGCTGTGTTCGACCGTGTGTGCGGCAAGGATCCGGTTCCGTTTCTTGATCGCCTTCGAACCCAAAAGCGCACGTTCATCGCCCAGAGCGTCGTCGATCGGGAGGCTCGCCGCGCGGCGAAAAAGCCAGGTGCCGGCCCAACCCGCCCGCTCGCCGAATATGCTGGCGATTATGAGCACCCGGGCTACGGCCGCATGGCGATCAGTGTCGCCGATGGAGCACTTCATTGGCGCTTTCGGACCCTGACCGGTGCTCTGGACCACCGCCACTACGATGTCTTCGAGGCTCGGGAGAATCCCGGCGAACTCGCACCCGATCTGCCCGCCGTCACGTTCCTGTACGATCGGGAGGGCAACATCGACCGCTTGTCCGCACCGTTTGAGTCGATGGTCGCCGACATCGTCTTCAATCGCATCGCCGTGGGCGAGGCGCTCGATATAGCGTTTCGGGAGAGTTGTGTCGGCACGTATCAAGGCGCCATCAGGCACGTCGTCGCGCTGGATGCGGATGGGCAGCTTACCCTGTCACCGGTCGGTCAGCCCACCTATCATCTCTCACCCTATATGGATCGTATCTTCAAAATAACCGAGTTGGACGGTTATCGTGTCGAGTTCCAGCGGGATGATTCGGGAGCGGTCGACACAATCGTCTTTCACCAGCCCAACGGTACGTTTTCGGCGCGGCGCGTCCAGGCCGGTTCGGAGAATCCGTAGATAGATATTAACGGAATTAAACTCCGGCCGGTCATCGCTGTCCTTACCAA
>JBEKGV010000776.1:0-3019 GCA_050012615.1 Acetobacteraceae bacterium
CGTCGGTGCTCGGCGCGGCGTCCGGTGCGGTCGCGGGTCTCGTGGCCATCACCCCGGCGTCGGGCTTCGTGCTGCCGGGTGGAGCGCTGGTGATTGGCATAGCGGCCGGCGTCATTTGTTTCTGGTCCGCCACGAGTCTCAAGCATCTTCTGGGCTATGACGACAGCCTGGACGCGTTCGGCGTGCACGGCATTGGCGGCATGGTCGGAGCGATCCTGACCGGCTGGTTCTCCTTTGGGCCGTTGTCCGCGACGGACGCCACCCCCGACGGCAGCCCAGGAGGGTTGGCGCAGGTGTGGTTGCAGTGCCAGGGGGTGGCTTCGACGATTGTTTATAGCGGCATTGGAACCTTCGTTATTCTGATGGTCGTCAAGGCGATCATCGGCCTGCGAGTGAACGAGGAAGAAGAGCGCGAAGGACTGGACCTCGTCCTGCACGGCGAACAGGTATTCTGAACGATCGTTTCAAATGCGGGGTGCCTCACGACTGAGGCACCCCGTCCACAACTGGCACTAACAGGAAAATTCGAAATGCGAAGTTCTGGAATGACGTTCCGGACGTGGTTGGCGGCGGCCACGAGCCTGACCGCGGTGGTCCCCACCCTGGTTTGGGGACAGACCACGCCGGCTCCCGCGGCGGCTGCTC
The DNA here is from genome assembly GCA_050012615.1 of Acetobacteraceae bacterium. Lineage (GTDB taxonomy): Bacteria > Pseudomonadota > Alphaproteobacteria > Acetobacterales > Acetobacteraceae > Rhodopila. The sequence goes on from JBEKGV010000776.1 coordinate 646, forward strand.
CCGCGGCCCCCGCGGCAGAGGCTCCCGCGGCACCGGCAGCCGATGCGCCTCCGCCAGGCTATTGGATCAACGGGATCCATCTCTCGGGACAAATCGATGGCGGAATCGTCGCCAATCCGGAAGGTCCGAAAATCAACGATGGGCAGTCGTTCACCGACCGAGCCAACCAGCCCATACTAAACCAGGTCCTGATCGGCGCCGAAAAGAAGCTGGATCCAAAAGCGACCGGGTTCGACTGGGCTTTTAAGCTTTCGTTGATGTATGGCGCGGATGCGCGCTACACGCATTACCTCGGCTTTTTGGATCAGGCGCTGCCTAAGTCCGATCGCAATCAGTTCGACGTCGTTGAAGCCAGCGCGACGCTGCACGCACCGGTCCCGATCTTCGAGGGCGGACTGGACGTGAAAGCCGGCCTTTTCGCGACACCCCTCGGATCCGAGGTGATCGACCCATCCGGCAATCCGTTCTATTCTCATTCTTATATCTTCAACTATGCCCTGCCCTTCAAGCACACCGGAATTCTCACCACCTCGCACGTGACAGGCCTGGTGGACATCTATTTGGGTGTCGACACCGGGAGCAACACGACATTCGGTCCGAACGGCGACGACAACAGTTCGGTAGCCGGAATTGTCGGTTTCGGGCTCAATATGATGGACGGCAACCTGACGGTCCTGGCGCTTTCGCACCTCGGGCCGGAAAATCCTTCACGCGCTTTGTCGCCGTTGGGATTCAACGCCGACGGCTATTGGAGATATTTTAACGACGTCGTTGTCGTCTGGAAGGCGAACGACAAGCTGACCCTCACGACCGAAGCGGCCTGGGTGCGCGATGACTTTGGTGCGTCCGGCTATACCGGCCATCCGGCACCCGCGAATGGTTTTGGAATCGCGCAATATGCGGGGTACGCGCTGACCGATACGGTCACGCTGAACGCGCGTGCGGAAGTGTTCCGAGATGATAACGGTTTCTTCGTGGCTGGTTTCCCGGGGAATTACGATCCGGTTTACTCGGAAAAAGGCATCGGCGCGCCGCTCAACACGACCTTCGCCATACCTCCCGCGACTTATGGCGCGCTTACTTTAGGCGTGACCTACAAGCCCGCGGTGCCGCCGCCGATCACCAGCCTCGCGATCCGGCCGGAAATTCGTTACGACCAGTCATTGGGCGGCAACCGGGTGTTCAACAGGACGGTTAACGCGACGACCGGTGTCGCGACGTTCAAGGACTCCGGCGCGTTTACCTTTGCGACCGACGTTATTCTGACATTCTGACGATCGGGGGGCCGGGATCGGAATAGCGGTGTGGAGACGCGATCGCCGATCCTCTCCTCGGAAGATTTGATAGAGAGCCGAATTGATCTGTCGCATTTCGTGCGGATGCATCGCCGTGTCATGGCCGGGCCCGACCCGGCCATGACCGCGTAACGACCAAGACCCGCGCTTCCGCGATGTGAGTACTAGCTCGCCATCGCGAGAGCAGGGCGGCGCGCGGCGTGTTCCTCGGCCTGGATGACCGGTGCCATCACGGCCAGCAGCTTTTCCTGCGTCGCCTGCGTGGCCCTGGTCAGCGGCAACCGCACCTCGTTCGTGCATAGCTTCAGGTTGGCCAGAGCCGCCTTCACGGGGATTGGGTTGCTCTTCAGAAACCGCGCGGCATTCAACTGGTCGAGCAGGTCGCGCAGCTCGGCGGATCGCGCCAGCTCGCCATTGTCCCAGGCGGAGTGCAGCAAGGCACACAGCGCGGGCGTCACGTTGGCGGTCACCGAGATGCAGCCATGGCCTCCCATCGCCCGATAGGCCGGCGCTGTGGCATCATCGCCGCTCCATTGCCTCAGCCCGAGGCCGCAGCGCGCCCGAAGCCGGGCCGGCCGCGACAGATCGGCGGTCGCGTCATTGATGCCTACGATGTATTGAGCTTCATACAGCCGCGTCACGGTATCGTCGGTGATCCCCACCCCGAGCGCGACGGCACGGCGAATAGCAGGGCGCCGGCGGCGACCGCCTCGACCCAAAATGCGACCGTGGCGGATGTGGAGAGCGAGGTGCAGCCGGCAATGACCGGCACCCGGCCGCGGCCGCCGCCTCGACCACGGTTCGGACGGCACTGAGGTATTCCGGCTGCGTCAGGGCAGCGGCCTCGCCGGTGCTGGCGCAAACGATGAGTACCAGCGCTCGCGCGGGGCGCGATTTCGGCTTGGGCGGAGGGCATCATGAACGGCAACTCCTCGCCGGGATCGTCAACGGGCTAAAAGGGCCGCGCGTCCTGGCGGGCGCGATGTCGTTGCGACGGCATATAGTCGCGACGGGCAACGTGGTCCCCGGCCATGAAATTGATATAGTCGATGCCACCGTCTTCGGGGAGCTGGCGACCG
>JBEKGV010000777.1:0-4130 GCA_050012615.1 Acetobacteraceae bacterium
GACCGACGCGAAGGCGATCGCGCCAGGCCCGGGAATGACGGTCACGACGGCGCCGAACTGAACGAGGGCGACCAGGATCGACTCCATGAATATGTCGATCATCGACCAGCGGCCGACCGCATCGATGATCCGATATAACACGGTGCGATCGCGCCGCCGCACCCGGAGCCCCGCCATGGTGGTCACCAACAGCAGGATCAGACTGACCAGCTTCAACACCGGCACGGCCACGCTCGCGAAGAATACCAAAAGAGCGAGCGGCCACTCCTCGGCCGCCATCAATTCGCGCACACCTTCCAGGATCGTACTGGGCTGGCCGGCGCCAAATCGGATGACCGTCAGCACCGGATAGATGTTGGCGGGAATGTACAAAATCATCGCGGCAAGGACCAACGCCCAGGTGCGGGTGATACTGTCGAGCTTGCGGTGATGGAGGGGGAACCCGCAGCGCGGACAAAGCGTCCCTTCGCGGCCTCGCATCACCAGACGGCAGGTGTCGCAGCCCATCCGGTGCAGCGTCGCGCCGAGTAGACCAGCGGGAGGAGCGTGAAGCGCACGGCGGGGTTTATGCGCATCCAGTGCCTCCCACACGGCATGCTCATCCAAACTGACGTCGGCCGCCAACACCGTCACCGTGAGCGTCGCCAGCGCCAGGATCGCCGGACCGAGGTCGATATGAGCGATGTCGCTCAGGCGGACGTAGGCCACGAACAGGCCGAGCAGGAAGATTTCGATCATGGACCAGGGACGCAGGTGCTCGACCCAGGCGAATGCCATGCGGATGCCCGGCGGGCGATGCGGCAGGCGCAAACCGACCAGAACCGCGATCATGCACAGGACGCGGAGGAGCGGGGCGGCGAATGTCGTGGTCAGGACGACCACCGAGAGTTCCCATAGCCCGAAGCTCCACAGCTGGTCGGGTCCGGTCAGGAGGTTGGCGGCACGAGACTGTCCGGCGGTGCTGACCGACAGCAGTGTCCAAAACGCGCCGATGGTCAGCATGACCAGGGCGGCGAGATTGAGCGCGAGAGGCAGACTGAACGGATCGACCCTGGTGTGGCGGAGAAACGCGTCGCATCTCGGGCAAACCGCCCGTGACTGGGCCGGCATGGCGGGGAGACGCTGGATCGTGCCGCAATCCTGGCACTCGATCAGGTGCGGGCGGGTCAAGGGTGGGGCCGATTCCATGGCGCGAGGGTAACGTGACCAGGGACGGCGCGTATACGGCGAACCCCGTATCGGTTGCGGGGCCGGGTTTCGGGGATTATAGGCTCGCGGGTGGTGCGCCGGCGTAGCTCAGGGGTAGAGCAACTGATTCGTAATCAGTAGGTCCGCGGTTCGATCCCGCGCGCCGGCACCACGATTTCAATGACTTGCGATGCGCCGCCGGAAAATACCCTGGAAAATGTCCGCGCTGTGTCCGCAATTACTTAGTGGCTAACAAATGGGTATCGTCACGATCTATCGGTTCACGGTCTGTGACATATCCTCGGACTCGGCCCGAATGTCCCGGAGATGGGGCACGCGCGAAGCCATAGAGCACATTCGGGGCGCGGTTCTCGATGATACAGCGATCAAAATCGATGCGCACGTGGCAAACGAATCATCCCGGCCTCACCGAAAGAGACTTCGATCCAGATCCCAGAACGGATTTTCTGTCACGACCTCGAGGCCCTCGGCAGTGACGTCCAGACCAAAATCGCCGTGTGGGTAACGTCTCGGGTAACAGGGAGCCAACGCCAATGGCGCCGATACATTGCCCGATTTGCCTGAGCGGCGCAGACAAGGGTCGTAGCCGGGATTATGGCGAGCGTCAGCAGTATGCCTGCCGCCAATGCGGAACCTTTGAAATCTGTGCTTCCGCGATCGCAGTATTGAAAACCCGCTTCGACGAAAATCCGGAACTACGTCAGAGACTAAGCTACCAAATCCGAAGAGCGGTGGACGCGGGATCGCATCCATTAGATCGGTTGCGAAAGTCAGCTCCCGAACATCGCGGCCAGGTGCGAACTTGTCCACGACGTTTCCGCTACCTGATCAGAACGGTCCGAACCCATCTTCCAAATTCACCAGTCCGGCGATGATCGAAATCTTGGTGGGATGTGTCTCGAGCGGGTTGCGGAAGTGCTCCGACGCGATCTTGAACCGTTTCGTTCGTCCGATCCGGTGCTCAACCCTGACGCGGAACCCACTCAGGCCGCGATTATACTCCTTCTCCTCGTCGGTCAGTTTCCCGTTCTTCGGTTTCTTGTATGGAAATTCCAGGTTCCGATGCTCCTTGTCATAGCCCTGGTACGCACTGTCGGCGTAGAGCCGTGCCTTGTTCGACAATTTCGGTTCATCACGACGGATCGCCAGGTCATGATGGCTGCCGGGGTGGGAGGGCGAAGCGCTGACGATGCGACCGTTCCGGCTGACGATGTATTCCGTCTTCACCGTATGGCGCTTCTTCTTCCCGGAGTAATATTCTGGCTGTTTCGCGTCCGTGCCGGGACGCTGGATCGGTTGCTCGGTGCAGTCGACGATCAGGGCCTCGGCTTCCTTCCGGCTGATTTTGGGCTTTCGCTCAACACCGATCAGCGGCCGCACCAGCTTCTCGATCCGCTGGATCGCCCGGCAGATCGCGCTCTTGTTGACGTTGTAAAAGAAGCCCAGGAATTCCTGGGTAATGTAGCAACGATAATAGATCAGCATGATCAGGAGATGATCCTCCAAACCGCCGACGTCCCAGGGACGGCCGGGTTTGGCCTTGCGGCGCTGAACCTTCTCCCAGGGGCCCGCGAGTTGCTTCAGCATGCCGTCGAACGTGGCGACGCTGACCCCGGTCAGGCGGACGAAGCTCGCGCTGGCGCGCAACCGGGCGGCGGAGAACGGACGGGACATCGGGCCGGTACCTTCACGAAGAAGGTTCTCGACGAATCGAATCGTCCCGTGACCTGTCAAGCCCGCGGTCGACGGCTCAGGTCAGCGACAGAGAGTCGCGAACCCGTCCGCTTTCGCAACCGGTCTATTGCGCGTTCCGAGCCGCGTGTGCATTTCTGCGAGCGAGCATCCGGTTGTAGTCGTCGATCCAGACCAGCGCATCCGTCTCGCTGTAAAAGCTGCGCACAAAATACTCGCCGTCAGGCGATGTCTCGATTACCTTGAAATTTCAGCCCGTCCAGAACGATGAGGTAGGTGTTCACCCTGTTTCACCCAACCATCTGACCATGTCGCCCCAGGTAAGATCTTCATCGAATTCATCGCGCCATGCATGGGCGATCTCACCCCTTAGGAACTCGTCCGACGCTGGCTCTTGTTCGCCGGTGGTCCTCTCGACATCCGGCGAGGTATCATTATTCGCCATGTGCCTGCCCTCCATGTCCAATGAAACGCAAGCAACTTGTAAGTTTTGCCGATGCCGCGGCAGATTCGGAATCTACTCAAATTGGCCTGGAGGCGCCGAACAGGCGCGTGCACAGACGATGGACAGCCATCGGAAAGTCATCCCCTGAATCGGTGGATAAGTCTGAGGGTGGAACCTGAACGGCGGCTCTTTGTCACGCTATGTTACGCTGCCTGATTTCAGGGCATGCCTGGTTCGGAACAGTGCAGAGCGCATTTTTTCATTCTTCCTTCCGCACTCGGAACGGATGCGGATGAATTGCCCGGTTGTTGATAATTTATCTGGTCTCCTGACGTCTGTCCTGCTTTTCCCTTGCGTGGAGCCGTCCAACGAAAAAGGCCGCCCATCCCTGAGCGGCCTCTTACGAAAAGAGCGGCTCGCAGCGAAGCGGCAGGAGGATTTGGCCACGGCGCTCTCCGTCACGGTCAAAGTCATCAAGATGCTCTCCGCCGTTAGGCAGATCCGGTCGGAGATCAACGCTGGACACGAGAGGCTCGCGGCACGACGGCAGGGAAACGCCGACTTGTGACAGGTCGTGGCTCCCTTTGGAACGATGCCCCCGCCCGTGTTGTTCACCAGCAAGGAGAGCGCTTTCATCTTGTCTACGAAGGATCGCGACGTGATGCTAACGACGATCGGACTGGCCGAGGTTCACAACGATTTACCTAAGCTGGTGGCTTCATACTCGGAACGCCGCGAAGCGCTCACCTCCTCGTTCCCTGTAACGCAAGTGAACGGTAATTAC
>JBEKGV010000778.1:0-3003 GCA_050012615.1 Acetobacteraceae bacterium
AACTCTGATCTCAATGCCTTCCTCTACGCTGATGTAGGAACCGAGATGAACGGTTCAGCCCTCACAATGCTCTCGGTTCTGGCGCGCCTTGGACAAGATCCCTGGGCGGAGGCAGCGAGATTGACGACATTGCCGAAGGCCGCGGCGGTCGAGGGCTTGGCCCGGAGCATCGGCAGGATGCCATTGGATCCGCACGCTCTCGGTAAAACAAATGCAACCGCCTCACGGTTGCTCCGGCTTCTGCCAGTGCAGGTCCAAAGTCCTCGACAAACCCTTCGTGCCGCGGTTACGGCATCGGTAATGCCAGGCTGGGTGCCGATCGCGTTTCTTTGTGCGTTTCTCTTCATGGGCCTGGTGTTTAGCTTGACCCCGGCTCCCGTAGCCCCCTCCGGCGCGGCCATGTCGACAGCCCAAGAAATCAATCACACCACCGCGATCTCGCCCCGATGAGATCGATATGGCGCGGCGGTCAGGTTGCCAAATGGCAAATGCTGGCCGAAACCGGACTGGCGGCCCTAGAGCAAGCGGGATCATGACGCTGCCATTCACGCCGCCTGAGCCGTTCGGCCGATATCGACCCAAAGTTGACCTTCGCCTGCGCGGCCCTATCGACCTGGACTGATCTCCATGATGCCCATGCTGGGACCCCTCGCGCCCGGGATGCCGCCAACTTCAAAACCCACTCCACGCTCGACCCTACGCTCGACGCCTGGTCCAGGAACAGCAGCGAGGACACCCGGCACTCGCTGGCACCCTAATCTTGCACCCAGCCCCATTCTCGTTAGACCAGGTTCATTATTCCGCTGCTGCGCCGGGTAGTTCGGCCGCGTCGAAGGCGGCGCGTAATTTCGGCGGCGACATTGGCAGATCGCGCAACCTCAGCCCGGTCGCATCGGCGATCGCGTTGGCAACCGCCGCCATTGGCGGCACGATCGGGACCTCGCCGACGCCGCGTGCGCCAAACGGATGCCGCGGGTTCGGGACCTCGATCAGGATCGCATCGATCATCGGCATGTCGGAGCAGACCGGCACGCGATAATCAAGGAAGCCCGGGTTCTCCATATGGCCATCCCGATCGTAGACGTATTCCTCGCTGAGCGCCCAGCCGATGCCCTGCGCCACACCGCCCTGCATCTGGCCCTCGACATAGGAGGGATGGATCGCCCGGCCCACGTCCTGGATCGCCGTGTAGCGCAAAATCTTGACGTGGCCAGTCTCCGGGTCGACCTCGACATCGCAAATATGCGTCGTGAAGCCCGGTCCCTGGCCCTGTGCGTTGATCTGCACCTCGGCGCTGATCGGCCCTCCGGTGCGGGCCGAGCGCGCGGCAATCGCGGCCAGATCGAGCGGCTCGAAGCCGCCGGCATTGGGACCGGCCGGGACCACGTTGCCATCCTTCCACTCGACGGCGTCCGCGCTGATCTCCCACATGATCGCGGCGCGCTTTTTCAGTTCCTCGATCACCTTCTCGGCTGCCTGGGTCACCGCCATCCCGCCGGCGAAGGTCACGCGGCTCCCGCCGGTCGAGGCACTGAAGCCGATCGCGGTCGTGTCGCCGACCACCGGCCGGACGTGCTCGAACGGAATGCCCAATACCTCGGCCACCATCATCGCCATCGAGGCGCGCGAGCCGCCAATATCGGGATGACCCCCGGTGAGGGTGACCGTGCCGTCTTCGTTGATGTGCACCGCCGCGCTCGATTCGCCGCCGGCATTGTGCCAGTAGCCCGACGCGATGCCGCGTCCCTGATTGGGCTTCAGCGCGACCTTCATGTGGGCGCTGGCGCGCGCCGCCGCCAGTGTCTGTTGATAGCCGATATTGGCCCAGGTGACGCCGTGGGTCGACCTGACGCCGTCTCTGGCGCCGTTGATTTCGCGCATCCGGAGCGGATCGATCCCCAGTTCGCGCGCCAGCTCATCGACGCAGCTTTCCAGGGCGAACGTCCCGATCGGCGCGCCGGGCGCGCGGTACGCCGCGACCTTCGGCCGGTTGCTCACCACGTCGTAGCCGACGGTCAGTGCGTTCGGAAAGTCGTAGACCGCCATGCTGCAGATGCAGCCCTGCTGCACCGGCGATCCGGCGAACGCCCCGGCCTGGAATTTGAGGATGGTTTGCGCCGCGACGATATGACCGTCTCGCTTCGCGCCAAGTTTTACTTCGACGACGGCGCCGGAGGTCGGCCCAGTGGCGCGGAATACTTCCTCGCGGCTCATTTGGATCTTGACCGGCCGCCCCGATTTCTTCGACAGCATGTAGGCGAGCGGTTCGAGGTAGATGATCGTCTTGCCGCCAAAGCCGCCGCCGATCTCGGCCGGGGTGGCGCGAATATTGGCGATGTCGGCGCCGCAGATGCGCGCGGTATAGGCGCGCACCATGAACTGGCCCTGGCTCGAGCTGAAGATGGTCGTCTGGCCATCGGCGCCAACCGAAACCAGACAGGCGTGCGGCTCGATATAGGCCTGGTGCACCGGCTGGGTCGTGTAGCGCCGCTCGATGACCACGTCGGCTTGCTTGAAGCCGGCCTCGACGTCGCCTTTGGCGAAACGCACGACTTTGGTGATGTTCGACGGTTTATCCGGTTTTGGCTCGACGCCCGCGGTGAAGATGGTGTCGTGCAGGAGTGGGGCGTCCGGGGCCATCGCCGCTTCGACATCCAGCACGTGCGGCAGGACTTCGTATTGGACCTCGATCAGGTCGAGCGCCTGTTCGGCGATCAACTGCGAGGTCGCGGCGACCGCGGCCACCGGGTGGCCATCGTAGAGAACTTTTCCCTTTGCCATGCAATTCAGTGACAGGTCGGCCAGATTGTGCGGCGCGGCGCCGATATGGGAGCGCTCGGGCGTGATGTCGGGGAAGTCGGCGCGGGTGATGACGGACTTGACGCCGGGTAAGGCGAGCGCCTTGTCGGTGTTGATCGATAGGATCCGGGCGTGAGCGTGCGGGCTGCGCTTGATGCGGCCCCACAGCATGCCCGGCATTGTCATGTCGGCGCCGAAATTGGC
>JBEKGV010000779.1:0-2998 GCA_050012615.1 Acetobacteraceae bacterium
CCGATGCCGCTGCTGGATCACCTGATCGAGCTGCGCACGCGGCTGATGTGGTCGATGGCGGCGTTCGGCCTGTGCTTCGCGGTGTCGTATTACTTCTCCAATCAGATTTACTATTTCCTGGCCCGTCCGCTGGCGCAGATCCTGCGTGACAGCGGCAATCCCGATCCCAAGCTGATTTATACCCAGCTCTACGAGGCGTTCTTCACCCGCATCAAGCTGGCGTTCTTCGGCGGCATGTTCCTGGGTTTTCCCATCATCGCCTGCCAGCTCTGGCTGTTCGTGGCGCCGGGGTTGTACCGCAGCGAGAAGCGCGCGTTGTTGCCGTTCTTGCTCGCCACGCCCGTGCTGTTCATCCTGGGCGCCGCGCTGGCTTACTTCTTTGTGTTTCCGTTCGCCTGGCGGTTCTTCGCCAGCTTCCAGACCCAGACCGGAGGCGGCGGCATACCGATCGAATTGCTGCCGAAGGTCGGGGAATATCTCGACCTCGTGATGAAGCTGATCTTCGCGTTCGGGTTGACGTTTCAGTTGCCGGTCGGCCTGACTTTGCTGGCGAAGGTCGGGATCACCAGTTCGGCCGCGCTGCGCCGCTATCGCCGTTACGCGATCGTCGGGATGTTCATGGTCGCCGCGGTACTGGCGCCGCCGGACATCATCACGCAAATCGGGCTCGCTTTGCCGCTGATCGCGCTTTACGAAATCTCCATTATCGCGGCGGGCTACGTGGAGACCAAACCAGCCAAGGAGGACTGACCCGATGCACGACATCCGCGCCATCCGAGCCAATGCGACCGCGTTCGACGCGGCGCTGGCCCGCCGCGGACTGCCGTCGGCGTCCGACGAGATCCTGGCCCGTGACTCCGAGCGCCGCGCCGCGCAAACCGCGCTGCAGGAGAAGCAGGCCAGGCGCAACGCTCTGGCTCGCGACATTGGCCAGGGCAAGCGGACCGGCGCGGACACCGCCGCTCTGGAAGTCGAGGCGACCGCGTTGCGCGACGAGATGGAGGCGTTGGAGAAACAGGCGGCGGCCGCCGATGAGGCGATCCCCCGCTTGCTCGAGGGCCTGCCGAATGTCCTGGATCCGGACGTGCCGGACGGGATGGAGGAAAGCGCCAATGTCGTGCTCGCGCAGCATGGCGAACCGCGCGATCTTGGTTTCCAGCCGAAGGCCCATTGGGATCTCGGTGAGGCACTGGGGATGATGGATTTCGCCACCGCCGCGAAAATGGCGGGTGCGCGGTTCACCATTCTGCGTGGTCCTCTGGCGCGGCTGGAGCGGGCGCTTGGCCAGTTCATGCTCGATCTGCACACCGGTCAGCATGGCTATGTCGAGATGGCCGTGCCGTCGCTGGTGAACGACGCCGCTGCTTACGGCACCGACAAGCTGCCGAAGTTTGGCGATACGATGTTCCGTACCACGGACGGGCGGTGGCTGATCCCGACCGCCGAGGTGCCGCTGACGGCAACGGTCATGGGCGAGATTTTGCCCGAGAAGGACCTGCCGATCCGCATCACCGCCCTGACCGATTGCTTTCGCAGCGAAGCGGGCGCGGCCGGTCGCGATACGCGCGGGATGATCCGGCAGCATCAGTTCCGCAAGGTCGAACTGGTCTCGATCGTGCACCCCGATCAAAGCACGGCTGAGCACGAGCGCATGACGGGTTGCGCCGAGACGGTGCTTCGTTTGTTGGGCGTGCCGTTTCGCCGCGTCGTGCTGAGTGCGGGCGATACCGGGTTCGGCGCGGTGAAGACCTACGATCTCGAGGTCTGGATGCCCGGCCAGCAGGCGTGGCGTGAGATCAGTTCCTGCTCCAACACGAGGGATTTTCAGGCGCGGCGGATGAACGCCCGGTTCCGCTCGCCGGATGGCAAGACGGTCTCTTACGTGAACACGCTCAACGGATCGGGCGTCGCGGTCGGGCGGGCGCTGATCGCGGTGATGGAGAATTACCAGCAGGCGGATGGTTCGATCCTGATCCCGGAGGCGGTGCGGGCGTACATGGGCGGGGTGGAGCGGATCGCGGCGTGACACGCCGCCGGCCAACGGCATGGGGCAAACGGCCCGCCTGACGGCATTGGCAAGATCCTGGAACTGATGAGTCATGACCTCGGATGTGGTAATTCGACGCGATCGAACCCACTATGCTTATCCTTGCATTTCTTCGCTATTTGTTTAATATGTTCATTTGTGGATGCTGACCCGCGTCCGAAGGCGCCAAAGCAGATAGCGATTATGATGTGGTCCGGAGGAAGACAATGAGCGGGGTAAATGAGGCTGAAATTAAACAGGTACTGCACATTCTGAAAAATGCTCTGTCAACAACCGTGCATCACTCCGGCCAGACCGCGGTGATTTCCATCGGTCAGCAATACATTCAGTATATCGAGGTCGTGATACGTTTTCTTGATGCACGGGCTGCCGCGCCTGCCGAGTGAAACCTCGTCAATATTCCAAATTCCGATGTGTCACGAATGCTGATGCGATCGCACGAGGCGAGTATCGCCGTCGGGCGAGAGGACTGGCGCGGCGCGCTAAATCATTCGTGGACCGTGCTGGAAGCGCTACCCGGAGAGCCCATAGCGTGGCCGATTCGCGACCTTCCGCCGCCGTTGTGATCGATTGCCGCGCAATGCCTTTGGCAAAATGACGACCCGAGATGTTGACGAATTTTCCGAAGCTGGCCGATAAAAACTTTGTGATTGGTTTCCTGCTGCCTGTGCTGATCGCGGGTGTGGCCGGGATATTTCTGTTTGGCAATACAGGTCCGGCAAAGGCCATTCGGAACGGCATTCTCGAGGATGCGACGTTCACGGACCTGACCCTCGTGGCGATAAGCACATGGGCCATGTCCGTCCTCTTGCTGCTTTTCAACTATCATATCTACCGGCTCCTCGAAGGCTATGAAGGGCCATTGCATTATTTGCCGGGCAGGATGAAACGACAGCGCCTCCGCTTTGATCAGCTGCTTGAGAAGCTTAAATCAGATTACGATATTATTCA
>JBEKGV010000780.1:0-2987 GCA_050012615.1 Acetobacteraceae bacterium
CAATCTGCTCCGGAGGCCTTCCGGCAAAGATTCATTCCGCGTCCGACGCAAGGTCGCTGGATGGGACGATGAATTCCTCGCCAGCCTTATCACAGCATGATTTTTTCACCCGATTCGCCTGGAACAAACTTGAAGAATTTTATGTCGGGCTTCGCGATACCTATCTTGCACGAGTAGAACTCGCGATCGAACAGATACCGATAGCCAAGCACCTCGGACATGTGCCGTGCACGGTGCGATTGCTGATTTGTCGCGAGGTGGCAGCGAATGCCGCGAACGCGTAGGTCCCGCACGATCTTGACGATGTCCCTGTCAACGCGGATGGCGTTAATGATTTGCAGGACCTCAGCCGATCGTCCCGCGAGGTTCCATTTATGCAAAGTCGCATTCAACTCGTTTGGGAAGCCGTCGCCGCGCGTGAGGTGATCGAGGTCGATCGCGACGATAGACTGAACAAAAGCGTCGAGGACGTCGCTCGCCAATGCGAATGTTTTCTCAAAAGCTGGCCGCCAACGTTCGATCGGATCTTGCAGGACACCGTCGGCATCGAACAACACGGTCGTGATAGTGACGCCGGTCATGGCCGCGACAGCAACGCGTCGGGTGTCTTCAAGTTGCCGCCTTCACCATCGCTCGCCGGGTTCCGCCATCCACCACGGTTGCGATCGCGAGGCGGTTGGCGCAAACATAAGAAAAAAACCTTCAGGGAGGTCGTCATGTGGAAACTTGCCAGGATTTTGCCGCTTGCCTTCAGCGTGTCGATATCAACCGCATTGGCTGCCTCTCCGCCGGAGCCAGTGCCTGGTTTGGAGCGAGTTGGGCACATCATCGTCATATTCCTGGAAAACCGAAGCTTCGACCATCTCTACGGCCTGTTCCCGGGCGCTGATGGCATCAGTAACGCGGGCCTCGCCAGCGTTCAGGTGACAAGCGAAGGCGATCGATTCAGCGTCCTTCCCGCGGTGCTCGATAACAACTCACCTTCATGGATCGACACACGCTTCGCCATGGGGCTACCGAATGGGCCCTTCCGAGCGGACCGCTATATCGATCTCAAGGAACTGACTGGCGATCCGGTGCATCGCTTTTATCAGGAGCAGGAACAAATAAACAATGGCAAGATGAACCGTTTCGTCGAGGTATCGGGCGTGGGCGGGCTGCCAATGGGCTATTTTGACGGCCGTGCGTTGCCTTTGTTCCGGATGGCCCAGGAATACACTTTGGCGGATCGGTTCTTTCACGCCGCGTTCGGCGGTGGGTTCCTCAATCACCTCTGGCTGATTTGTGCGTGTACACCTCGCTTCGATGATGCCCCGGCCGGCCTGGTCGCCCACTTCGACCCGACTGGGCGGTTGATCAGCGACGGCGCGGTGACACCTGACGGTTTCGCGGTCAATACGATTCAACCCCGGTTCGGTCTTCATAATCCCACGGTCAACGACGAACGCTATCGGCTGCCACCGCAATCGATGCCCACGATCGGTCGCCTTCTGACCGACGCGGGCGTCTCCTGGGCATGGTATTCAGGTGGCTATGCCGCCGCGGCAGCTGGACATCCGGATCCAAGCTTCGTCTATCATCACCAGCCCTTCGCCTACTTCGCCGATTATGCCGAGGGCACGGCCGGCCGTGCGGAACATCTCAAAGACGAGCGCGATATGCTCGTCGCCATCAACCAACGCACGCTTCCGGCGGTTAGCTTCTACAAACCAGTGGGCGTGGATGACGAGCATCCGGGCTACACGAACGTTGAGAAAGGCGATAGTCACGCGGCATGGCTGATCCAAACCATTCGGAATAGCTTCATCTGGAATGATGCCGTGATCATCGTGACCTATGGCAGCAACGGGGGTATTTGGGACCATGTCGCACCGCCGAAAATCGACCGGTGGGGTCCGGGGACACGGGTTCCGGCAATCATAATCTCCCGATTCGCCAAGCGGCATTTCGTAGATCACACCCCATACGACACGACCTCAATCCTCAAACTGATCGAGACGCGGTGGCATCTCACGCCATTAGGCGAGCGGGACGCAAATGCGGCTGATCTCACGAACGCGCTGGATCTCGCGGTCAGCAACTGAGGCCATGCAAGCGGGTCTTCCTCGTCATCGCAATGAAAGGATGACAAACCACGGCTCCGCGGATTACATGCGGCATTACGATGCCGAAAAAGAACATCCGTGCCAGCATCCAGTTCGGGGCCCTGCCGTATCGCACGCGCGCGGACGGGCGGCCTCAGGTCATGCTTTTGACCTCCCGCGAAACGCGCCGCTGGGTCATTCCGAAAGGTTGGGCGATCAAGGGTTTGAAGCCCGCTGACGTGGCGGAGCGCGAGGCCTACGAGGAAGCAGGCCTGGTCGGCCACATTGTCGGCAAAAAGCCCGTTGGTTCGTTCCACTATGAGAAGCTGCTTCCGAATGGCCGGCTGCTGTGCGAGGTGTCGGTTTTCCTGCTTCGCGTCCATCATCAGGTCGCTGACTGGCCAGAAAGGGCACAGAGGGAGACCGAGTGGTTCGATCCTATCGACGCCGCGGGCCTCGTACAAGAGAGCGGACTGGCGGACATCATACGCGAAACCATCCTGGCCCACGTAAGTGAAGCCGGCGGCGCATGAGAAGGCGGTGATTTTTCTCGTCACTGGATGATCCGACGATGAGAGGCACCTGACCTTCACTTCTGACTTCGCGAGCCACGCATGAGGCGCGGTACAGGCGGTGGTCAGATCGCGCTCGGGAAGGTATGCAAAATAAGTAAGAGTCGGCAGGCTCGTCTCTGGAAAAGGCGCCCCTGATCGGCGATTGGCTATCGCCCGGGAACTGAACTCGCGGCAGTGTCTGGCTATGGCGTGTGAGACGCACTTTGATTAAGTTTATTGAAAGCAACGTTACCGGATCAAAATCGCATGCGCATGATTCAACAACTTGTCCGGATATTCGATGTCCACGTGGCGGTTAGGTCATACAAATCAACGGCAGATCTCCACG
>JBEKGV010000781.1:0-2981 GCA_050012615.1 Acetobacteraceae bacterium
CGAAGACGTATGCCATGACAGGCTGGCGCATTGGTTTCGTGGCCGGACCGAAGACGCTGATCAAGGCGATGGTCAACATGCAGGGCCAGGCGACTGCCGGTATCTCCACCGTCGGCATGGCGGCCGCTGTCGCCGCGTTGAACGGCCCGCAGGACGGCGCGCGCGAGCAAAGCGAGGCCTATAAGCGCCGCCGCGACATCGCCGTGAAAATGCTGAACGCATCGCCGGGGATCAGTTGCCACTCACCCGAGGGCGCGTTTTACGTGTTCCCGAATGTCGCGGGCTGTCTCGGCAAGACCACCGCGGGCGGCCGAAAATTGGCGACCGATGAAGACGTCTGCCTCGCGTTGCTCGAGGAGCAATATGTCGCGACGGTGCACGGCGCGGCCTATCACATGAGCCCCTATCTGCGGATCAGCACCGCTACCGCCGATGACGATCTCGTGGAAGGTCTGCGACGGATACAGACGTTTTGCGAGGGCCTGCACTGACCGAGCCCGCCGTGATCCGCCCCGGCCGCGACTCCGACGCGGATGGTTTCATCGCCGTCACCTGGGCTTGTTGGTCGAAATATCCCGGCATTCGCATGGACGTCGATGCCGAAATGCCGGAATACCGAGCGCTCGCTTCGTACTATGCGGGGCAGGGCGGTGCGCTCTGGACCGCCGAGGCCGATGGTCGCGTATGCGGAATGGTCGTGACGCGGCCGTTGAGCGGATGCTCACCGGGAAAGTTCAGCGGATGCTCACCGGGAAAGTTCAGCGGATGCTCACCGGGAAAGTTCAGCGGATGCTCACCGGGAACGTTGAGCGACGGGGGCTGGGAAATCTGCCGCGTTTACGTCGACCCGGCGCTTCATGGCAGCGGACTGGGTCACCGCCTGTTGGACCAGGCAGAAGCGCACGCCATCGCCGCCGGCGCCTCGCGCCTGGTACTATGGAGCGACACAAGGTTCGATCGCGCGCACCGGTTTTATGAGAAGCGTTCCTATGTCCGGTCTGGTCCGATTCGCGTGCTGGAGGACATTTCGAATTCGCTCGAATACGGCTTCGCCAAGCCGGTGAACGGGATCGAGGTGCTGGATGCGGCCGCCGTGGCGTCAGCGATCCCCCGGCTGTCCGACATGCTGATCGCCTGCGTGGAAGAAGGCGCCGGCGTATCGTTCCTGCCGCCGTTACCACCCGAGACGGCACGATCGTTCTGGCGGACGATCGGCAGCGACGTCGCGGCGGGACGCAAGCTGCTGCTCGCGGGCTGGGTCGACGGCGTTCTGTCGGGAACGGTGACGCTGGCATTCGCCTCGCCGCAAAACCAGCAGCATCGCGCAGACGTGGCGAAACTGCTGGTGCATCCCGCTGGGCGGCGGAGCGGCCTCGCGCGAAGGCTGATGGCGCGCCTGGAGCTTGAGGCCGCTCGAGCCGGACGGACGCTGCTGACGCTGGACACCCGTGCCGGGGATCGCGCCGAGCCGCTTTACCGTTCGATGGGCTGGGTGGAGCTTGGACGGATCCCCGGATACTCGCTGACCAAGGACGGCACCTATGACGAGACGCTGTTCATGTGGAAGAGAATCCCCGACGCCTCTTGACCGTCGTCATGCCAATCCGTGAACAACGCCTCAGCGAAAAATCGCGTAAGCCACGAACGCGACAATGCCAACGACGTAGCACACCGTCACGATCCGTCCAGCCGGATGACGATAACGCGGTGGCATGAACCGAGCGCCAATGAACACCGCCATACTGACGCCAGCCAGAAGCTGGACGGCCTGAATGACTCGCGGAGACATTGGCTCATTGTTCACGGCACGGCCTGCGATCGACTCATCGCGCATGTTAGCACCGCGGCCCGACTGGCTGCACGCGGTGTCGCGCGGGGCGGGACAGCCGCGTGGCCCTCTGGAATGGTGTCGGCGCGAATGATAGACCACCTCGCGGTCACGCCGACCAACTCGCACGACTCGGCCAAACAATAACGCCTCGCCGAACTGGCGATGGCGACAGGAGACTGACGTGAAAGCATTTCTCGGCCTTTTGCTGGCAGCTTCCCTGGTGGCACCCGCTCAGGCATCGCCCGCGCCGCGAGTGACCCCCGCCAGCTCCATAATCCTCGTCGAAGGCGACTGCGGCCGCGATTCCCATCGTGACGAGCGTGGCGTCTGCCGTCCGAACTGGCGCGAGATGGAGGGCAGGGAATGTCCGCGCGGATTTCACATTGGCCCTGACGGCAGGCGCTGTTGGCCAAACTAGGATAAGCTGTCGCCAAAGTACCAATCGCGATCTCAATACCGTCATGTCGGAATCGGGTCCGTTCGATGCTTGTGCTTCATCCTGAATGAAGCCCGGAGACTCCCGGACCCTTTCGACCCAAAGGCGACATTTATGCTGATTGGCAAACTCTTCCATAATTGTACCCTTACGAGAACGTTAATTATCCGCTATTCTGGTATATGATCTCACTCGCATCACACCGCCCCTAGGCACTGTCAAAGGCAAGCGCTAACGTCCATCCCGAGAGCGGAATAAAAACGAGGAGACAGCGTGGTGGGCTCCCTGAACTCTGGGCTTTTGCCGGTTCCGGACGTCGCGACGCCGCCGGGTAACGGGGGGTTCGCCGCCAAATTGTTGTCGGGGCAGAAGGTTCCGGCACTCGCGGCGCGCATCGGCGCCTCGATCGGCTCGCTGCTTGGCCGTCCGATCCGGATCGGCGGCAACGTCATCGCCGCCCGCCATGCCGACGTGCTGGATCTGCTCGCGCGCGACCTCGACTTCCGCATCGGCCCCGTGAACGAGGTCAAGATCGACGCCGTGAACGGCGGCCCGTTCGTGCTCGGCATGGATCGCGGCGCGCGCCTGGCGCGCGAGCGGGAGGCCCTGTATCGCGCGCTGGCCGATGTGGACATGGCATCGCTTCAGCAGGCCGCCGAGATCGAGGCGGAGCAGCGGCTTGACGTGGCCGGTGCGACGATCGACGTCGTGAAC
>JBEKGV010000782.1:0-4856 GCA_050012615.1 Acetobacteraceae bacterium
AGGGTGCGGACCATGTCTTCGCCACCCACGCCGACGCCGTCTCGGAAGCGGTCGAGGACTTCTGCGGCAAGTCGATCGCTCGCCGCCAGATGGCGCTCGCCGCCGACTGACGCTGGTCCCGGCCAGAGCAACGCAGCCAGCCGAAACCCAGACAGGGGCAACCCAGACGGGGGCAACGCCGCCCGACGCCCGCGCTCGTGACCAGATTCGCGACCGAGCGCTTGCGCTTGGCTTCGACGCGGTCGGTTTCTGCGAGGCGCGGCTAGGACCAGAGGCACGCGAGCGCCTCACGGCATTTATCGCCTCTGGGCAGCACGGCGATATGGGCTGGCTCGCCGGGCGGACGGAGCAGCGCAGCCATCCACGCACATTGTGGCCCGAGGCGCGGACGGTTATCGCACTCGCGTTATCCTATGCGCCGCCCGACGATCCTCTGGCGCCGCTGGCGTTACCGGAGCGCGGCACGATTTCCGCCTATGCGCGAGGCCGCGATTATCATGACCTGATGAAGGGCAAGCTGAAACACCTCGCCGCGTTCGTGGCCTCCCGTTTCACCGCCGCGGTCAAGGTGTTCGTCGACACCGCCCCCGTGATGGAGAAGCCCCTTGGCGAGGCCGCCGGACTGGGCTGGATGGGCAAGCATACCAATCTTGTTTCACGCACGAACGGATCCTGGTTGTTTCTTGGCGAGATCTATACCTCGCTGGAAATTCCACCCGGCCCGCCGCACGAAAATCGCTGCGGTTCCTGTGCCCGCTGCCTCACCGTTTGTCCCACCAATGCGTTCCCGGCGCCATACCGGCTGGATGCGACACGCTGCATTTCCTATCTCACGATTGAGCATAAAGGTCCCATTCCGCACGAACTGCGGCCGTTGATGGGCAACCGTATCTACGGCTGCGACGACTGCCTCGCGGTATGTCCGTGGAACCGGTTTGCCCATGCGACCAGGCATCCGTCGTTGCGTCCTCGCGACGATCTGACGGCACCCGCGTTGGCGGAGCTGGCGATGCTGGACGATGCGGGCTTCCGGCGGATGTTTTCCGCCTCGCCGATCAAGCGCATCGGGCGCGACCGGTTCGTGCGCAATGTGCTGAACGCGATCGGCAACTCCGGCGATCTGGCGCTGCGGCCGATCGCCGAGCGGTTGACCGCGGACGCCAATCCCGTGGTCGCCGAAGCCGCGAGATGGGCCAGTACAGGGATAGAGAATACGAGGCTCGCGGACGCGCTCCCCCAGGGGGGAATGACGGGACCGGTGGCGTGAAGGGACCGGTGGCGTGAAGGGACTGGTGGCGTGAAGGGACTGGCGGCATGAAGGGACAGGGTCTCGCGCCGCCCCAGCGTGGCAGGTAGTTTGCCCAGAAATGTGGTCGGGAGCCGGACCCTGAGTGGCCTGATCAAACGCAGCTTCTCTCTCGCGGGCCACCGAACCAGTGTCGCCCTGGAGGCAGCGTTCTGGCATGCGCTGCTGGGAATCGCACGATCGCGAGGCATTCCGCTGGCTCAACTCGTGGCCTCGATCGACGCCGCTCGCGATGGCGCGACGCCGCTGGCCTCCTCGTTGCGGGTGCTTGCCCTGCGGGACGCTCTTGATCGGGCAACGGACGCGAAGGGGAGTGTCGAGACTTGATCGGTCGTCAGATAGTCCGCTCGATGGAAGAACCCTTGTCGTCGCCCTTGACACACGCCAGGCGGCAAGAGCACTCCGTGCGCGGAGAACCACTCTTGGTTGTCGCCGGTTCGGGATCGACGAATGCCTATTGGCTGATCGGCGGGTCGGCCAACATCTCCGGCAATGACTATTACAATAGTAACGGACAGGCAATCAACACCTCGGGGGTGGACTCCAACCCGACGTCCAGCAACCCGCAATTCGCCGACGCGCCGGGCGGCGACTTCGGCCTGGTGAGCACCAGTGCGATTGGCTTCCAAAGCATCAACCAGGCCGCCGTAGGTCTCGCACCGACGACCGGCTACTGGTACTCGTAGCCGCGGCCTTCTTCGGCAACTCACACCAACCGCCAAATGGATTAGCCGATTTGCCGTGGGCGCGCCTGCCGAAGGGATTTGGCCGTGACTGACACTCAAGCCTTCGCAACGCGCGGTAGGACGTCAACCAGTCGTCGTTTCTCGCCTGACGATCAGCACGGGAGATGACGTCTTGCCCGGCAATCCGGCCGCGTCACTGGCGTAATTCGGAAAATGGATAGCGCACCGTGCCGGTCTTCAACGCCGGCGGATACAGCACGGTTTGCGTATCCATGCTCCGGAACTGGTCCAGATCATGACCTTTGACGTCATGAAACTGGACCTCCAGGACGCGCGGTTCGGTCCATTCGCCATTGGGACCGAATTTGATGTCGCCGACCAACGTATGGAAGGTGTGAGACCGGAGGTACTCGGCCAGTTTGGCCTGATCGGTGCCGCCGGTTTCGCGAATGGCCTGACCAATGACCTGCAGGTCGGCATAGGCGTAAGGCGGCTGATAATAGCCAAGCGTGTCGGCGCCGGAGTTGCCAACCCGGGCCTGATATTTGGCGATAAAGGCTTTGGCCTCCGGCGTCGCATAGGCGCCGACCGGGAGCCAGAAATCGTAGTTGACAAGCCCATTCAGCATCGGACCCATCTGGGCTTTCAATGAGCCAAGTTGCGACCCGACCATCGCGCCGCCGAACATTTTCGCGTTCAGCCCAACCTCATTCACCGCCCGGATGATGCCGACGGTATCGGTCGGATAAGATCCGACGAACACCAGATCCGGCGAGGTCGCCTGAATCGCGCGGACAATCGGCGTGTAATCCTGTGTCGATGGGGGATAGGTGTTGTCGTAGACGATTTTGAGCCCGGCGCGTTTCGCCACCGTGCGAGCGCCATCGACGGCATTGCGAGAGAACTCGGCATCCGCTCCGACCAAAGCGATGGTCTGGGGCTTCGGATTCATCGTGGCGGCGACCTCGAAGAACGGCTCCGCCAGGGGACCGAACATTCCGATCACGGTCAGATTGCGCTGGATCGCCGCGGGCATGAGCGGGGCGATCAGGTTGGTACCCTGGCCGCCCAGTAGAAAGTCCACCTTATCGACGTCCAGCAGCTTCGCGACGATACCCGGCACGAGCGCGGGGTTCGACTGATCGTCATAGGTGACCAGTTTCACCTGCCGGCCGAGCAACCCCCCTTCCGCGTTGGTATCCTCGACCCAGATTTGCATGCCCAAAAGAACCGCCCTGGCGCCCGGGGCCAACCCGCCGGTCTGGCTGATGCTCATCCCAAAGACGAACGGTTCGGCCGCGTGAGCGGCAGTTGCCGCCAGCATGGCGGCAGGCAGCAGGCAACAGGCGAGACGTGATAACCGGAACATCGTTTTCGTTTCCTCTTCGCGTTGGTCTTTCGTTGCTGGCGATGACACCCCCCGGATCAAGTCAATTCATAGATCAGGTAGATCACGGCGCCAGGAAGGACATTCTGAGACCCAATGCACGGCGCGACAATGAGCCACCGCTTTTTTCGGGACCGTGCATGAGGTGGTGTGTTTCCGCCAGGTTCTCGACGTCGCGAGCACACGACGACCCGGCGGCCGAACCAGCTTCCGCATCCAATTGCCGTCCGCACGCGGGCGCGATACAACTCCACCGAACCAACGGTCAGGGAGGCCGCATTGGACGACGTCATTTCCGGCGCTTACGTCTTCACCGTCGAGCGGTCGACCCGCGGCTACGCCCTCAACAAAATGGCCAACTCACTGAGTTCGCCGTCGAACCGCACGACATTCCAGTCCGATGAAGCCGGCTACATGCGAGGCCTCGGCTGCTCGGACGAGGAGATCGAACTCGTGCGCCGCCGCGACTGGAAGGGCATGATGGAACACGGCGCCAGCATCTACCTGCTGTTGAAAATCGGCGCCGCCGTCGGCGTGCCGCTGCCCGAAATCGGCGCTCACACCGCCGGACTGACCTTGGCTGAATACCAGGCACGAAAGGCATCCTGAACATGGCGACAGTGATTGGCGGCATCGGCACCTCCCACGCGCCCACGATCGGCGTGGCCTGGGACCGCGGACAACAGAAGGAGCCGATGTGGGCTCCGTTGTTCGATGGTTACGTTCCGGCTCGGCAATGGCTGGATGAGGTGCGGCCGGATTTGTTCCTGATCGTTTACAACGACCACGTGAACCAGTTTTTCTTCGACGCTTACCCGACCTTTGCCCTCGGCGTCGGTGCGACGCACGCCCAGGCGGATGAGGGTTGGGGGAAACGGGCGTTGCCGGATCTGCCGGGCGATCCGGATTTCGCCTGGCACCTCGCCCGGTCGCTGGTGAACGATGAGTTCGATCCGACGATCTGCCAGGAGATGGCGCTCGATCATGGCGTGCTGTCGTTCCTGCCGTTGTTGACGGACACCGACTGGAAGGTTCCAGTCGTTCCGCTCGCGGTGAACGTGATCCAGCATCCGATCCCGACGCCGCGGCGGCTGTACCGGCTTGGCTCTGCCCTGGGGCGGGCCATCGCGTCCTACCCGAAGGACCGGCGCATCGTCGTGTTCGGCACCGGCGGCCTGACGCATCAGCTGCATGGAACAAAATTCGGCACGAAAAACGCCGCATGGGACAACGAGTTCATGGACCGCCTTGAAACCGAGCCCGCCGGCCTGTCCGAACTCACGACGCAGGACTACATGGAGCGCGGCGGCACCGAGGGTGTCGAGATGATCATGTGGCTGGCGATGCGCGGCGCGCTTGGCAAGAGCGTGAAGCGTGTGCATCGGAACTACACCGCGCCAATGACGACCGGTTATGGGTTGCTGGTGTTGGAGACGTAACGCGGATCGTGTGTTCGCATGCGGAATACGGGCCAGGT
>JBEKGV010000783.1:0-2977 GCA_050012615.1 Acetobacteraceae bacterium
CAGCACCTGCCGCAGTCGCACGGGATCCGCGAGCAGGCGAACGGGCGCGGCCTCGGCCAGAGTCAGGGCAAGCCCCTTTCTCTCCGCCGAGAAGCGAACCAGATCGAGACAATTGCGTGCCAGGCCGCTCAATTCGATCTCAACCGGATGCAACTCCAGCCGATCGGCTTCAATTTGCGACACGTCGAGCACCGCGTTGATCAGTTCGAGCAAATGCTCTCCGGCCGCCATCATCGCCGCGACGCGTTCCGATTGCGTCGTGTCGAGATTACCCTCCAGGCTTAGCAATTCCGCGTAGCCGAGAATTCCGTGCAGCGGCGTGCGCAATTCATGCGTCATCATGGTCAGAAACCGTGACTTGGCCTTGTCCGCCTCTTCCGCCTTATCGAGCGCCGCCGTCAGGTGGTGCGCCAATTGGTCGAGTCTCGCATTCGTTGCCGCCGCGTTCCGGCGTTCGCGCGCCTCAGCTTCCCGCTGCTCGGCGGCCTGGCGGAGGCGATCCGTGATGTCGAACAACGAGGCCACGACAATGCGGCCGCGCGGCGTCCTGATCGCGTTCAGCATGATTTCGACTGGCACGGTGCCGCCGTCCCGCTTCCGGCCGGCGTAATGCCACGGCCGCTGTACAGGCTTCTCGCCGCGGCTGCCGGCGACCTCCGGGACATCCGAGACACCCCAACAGTCGGGTACCAGAACCGTCGCCTGCTGTCCAAGAAGGATGCCATGCGGATAACCTAAGATCCGCTCCGCCTGGGAGTTGGCACGCGTGATGGCGCCAGATTCGTCGATGATCAGCATCCCGTTCGGCGCCGACTCGATGATGATCGCCCGCTCCTCTTCCTCGATCCGAAGCTGAGTGATGTCGTACGTCACTTTGACGAAGCCGCGAGGCGTCCCGTCATCCTTGCGAACAGTTACGATCGCCACGCGTGCCAGAAAGCGGCTGCCGTCCTTGCGCACCCGCAACGCTTCCGCGGCGTATCGTCCGCTATCGCGGGCAACCTTGAGCACACGCTCGGGTTCGCCGCGGGCGAGATCCTCGGCAGTGAAGAATATCTCGAAGTTTTGCCCGATGATCTCGGCGGAGGTGTAGCCCTTGATCCGCTCGGCGGCGGCGTTCCAACTCTCGATGATGCCGTTGGGGTCGAGCAAATACATGGCTTCGGCGACGTCGCTCTGCAGCAGCAGGCGGAAGCGTTCCTCGCTTTCGCGCAACGCCGTTTCCATCTCCATGCGCGCGCTCACGTCGCGCATCGCACCATGAATTTCCCGTGGCGCGCCGCTGGCGGGATCGCGGATGAGTCTGAACATCGTCTCCACCCAGAGCCAATGCCCGTCGCGGTGGCGCACGCGGTAGGTGGCGCGATCACGGTCGCCGCCAGCCGCCAGGGATCGAAGCACCAGGTTCACGCGCTCCGCGTCATCTGGATGGAAATTCGACGCCGGTGTCTCGCCGACCAACTCGTCCGGCGCGTATCCCATGATGGCCAGGCAGCTCGGCGACACGTAACGGCGGATCAACCGCATGTCGAGCGAGACGATCATTTCGGTCGCGGTGTCGGCCAGCAAACGATAGCGGTCCGCGGCAACGGTCGCGGTGATGGCGGATATCGCGGCCGCTTGTTCGGCGCGCGCCAGCATTCGCATTTGCCGGGCCAGGCGGAGCGCGAGAAAGCCCATCAGCAACGTGACCGCGATAAACATGGCCGCATGTTCGAGCGCGCCGGCGCGCCAGGCGGCCAGGGCCTCGTCTTTGCCCAGTGACACGAGAACCACGAGTGGAAAACCGGCCACCCGGCGATAGCCATTGATTCTGAGCATGCCGTCGAGCGGCGACTTTACCTCAAATGTACCGTTCGCGGCCGCCGGGAGATAGACGTGGAACAGGGGGCTATCCGGTGGCGAGGTACCGACGGCCGCTTCAAGGCCTGGCTGGCGCACAAGCAGTCGTCCATCGTCGCGGAAAAGCACGGCCGAACCATCGCGCCCAAGGTCGAGCGTGGCGTAGAAATTCTGAAAATAATTGACATCCACCGTCGCCATCACGACGCCGGCGAAGCTGCCGTCGGCGTGGTTCACCCGCCGTGACACGGAGACGATCCAATTGCCCATGATGCCCGAAGCGCGCGCCTCGCTGACATATGGCAGGCGGTCCGAATGCTCCCGATGATACTGGAAGAACGCGCGATCGGCCCGGCTAAGGTCGGTGATAACCGGAATGCCGCGGACAATGAGAGTTCCGGTCTCGTCAATGACCGCCAGTCCTGCAAGGGACGGCGTATTCGCCAATACGGTCGCCGTCAGTCTGCGTAGCCGTTCGAGTTGCGCGGGACCGTTGCCGTCGGTTTCCACCCGCTCGACAACGCCAATCAAGATCGTGTCGGCCAGCCGAAAGGCGATCTCGGCATGGCGTGCCGCAGACCAGGCAAGGTTCGCCACGTCACGCCGGCTGGCGTCGATGTCGCGCGAACGGCCTTCCCACGTTTGTTGCAGGTCGAGGCCACCTACGACGAAGAAGAGGATCGAGATGAGCGCGATCGTGGCACCGCGCGGCACGACCGGCGGGCTCGCACCGTCGCCGCCACGACCAACGAAACGGAACGACACCGCACCCTCCTGACCTGGCGCGGAGCATTTGGTCAGACGGGTGTTGACGTTTCGTGAATCATGCCGAAGCGTGGCGAGCCGGGGTAACCGGTTACAGACTGAACCGTTCGCCCAGATAGACCCGCCGTACGTCGCGGTGCGCCACGACCTCGCTCGGGGTGCCTTCCATCAGCACCTGACCGTCGTGCATGATATAGGCTCGGTCGATGATCTCCAGCGTCTCGCGCACGTTATGATCGGTGATCAGCACACCGATCCCGCGATCCTTGAGATGCTTCACGAGGTCGCGAATTTCACTCACCGCGATCGGGTCGATGCCCGCCAGCGGTTCGTCCAGCAGAATGTAGGCCGGTTGCGTGGCCAGGGCGCG
>JBEKGV010000784.1:0-2976 GCA_050012615.1 Acetobacteraceae bacterium
CGCCAGCGCGTGACGGTAGACCACGTCGTAGGCATGAGACTGCGGCAGGCCATTTGACAACGTCTCGAAGCTTTTGCCGCCGTTACGTGTTCTCGTCACGACCAGCCGGCCATCGCGCGGGATGCGCTTCTCGTCCTTGATCCCGGGGACGAACCAGGCGGTATCGGGATTCCTTGGATGAACCACGACCGGAAAGCCGAACGTCGAGGGTTCGACGCCGGTGATTTCAGTAAATGTGCGTCCTTCGTCCGATGAAACGAATATGCCGTTGTGGTGCTGCACCCACATACGGTCAGGCGCGGTCCTGCATTGCGCCAGGCAATGCACGTCCTGGGCGATGGGATCGTGGGTGAGTTCCGGCGGAACATGATCGGCGCGCATGCCCTCGCCCCGTTGCGCCCAGTTTTGGCCGCCATCTTCGGTGTACCAGATCCCGCCGGTCGATACCGCGATCCAGATACGCTTTGAATTTCGTGGGTCGACGATGATGGAGTGGAGGCCCGGCTGGTCGGCGCCGCCCCCCATCCATCGCCGGCGCCTTGGATCATCCCAGAGCGACCGCACCAATTCCCAACTGCCGCCGTGATCGCCGGAACGGAACAGCCCGCCGGGTATGGTGCCGCACCACAGCACCCCGGGTTCGTCGGCGCCTCCTGTTTCGAGCGCCCAGATGCGGGCCGTGTTCCAATCCAGCGGGCGGCCCCACATGTCGTTTTCTTCCAGACCCTCGGGTTTTGGCGGGTAGGCCGGCGTCGCGATCTCCTCCCAGCCCGTCTCTGTCGAGCGGTGGAGTTTGACGCCGAAGTGACCGTGGTCGAGAGCCGCGTAGCTCCAGCCGGAGCGGCGGTCGGTCATTGTCAACGTCACATTGTCGCCGAGGAAATCGACGTGTTCGATGTCCCAGCCTCTGGGGCCGCGCACGACGCGAAAAAGCCCCTTGCGGGTCGAGACGAGAATTGTGTCGCTCACGGTCAACCTCCCGACAAGGCCTGGAAAACGTAAACATCGCTGGTATCGGTCACGGGATCGGACAAGTGCACGCGGTCCCGGATCACCTCGCCATCGACGAAAATGGTCATATGCTTACGAAGCGCCGACTGGTCGTCGAGCACGTAATTCCGGGCGCGAGGATTGCCCGCGAACAAATGGTCCAGCACTTCGCGGACGCTGTGGCCCTCGGCCTCGGCTTCCCGACAGGTCACATGGCGTTGGATGTTCTGGGTAAAGGCGACCTTTGCCATCTCCTGTGCTCCCATCGTAGTGACTGACGAACGGGGCGGATATCATCGATCCTTTCGCGCGCGAAGGGTAGCGGGGAGATTTGTCCGAGCCTGTTACAGCTATTCGTCATGGCCGAGCCTGACCCGGTCATCTGGCGAGGCAGGTGCGGCGATTGATAGCCGGGTCAAGCCCCATGGGCGCTAACTTAGGGTTGCGGCATCCACTTTTCTCGTCATGGCCGGGCCTGACCCGGCCATCTGTCGAGGCACGTGCGGCGATCGATGGCCGGGTCAGGCCCGGCCATGACGCGTGGATTGGGGTGCTCGCCCTTTAAGTTAGCGCCTATGGGGTCAAGCCCGGCCATGACGACAAAAGCGAGGCGCATCGGCCTTAATTTAGCGCTATGGGGTCAAGCCCGGCCATGACGATATCAGGGCGGTCCCTCGCGCTTCATCGATAGCGGGTAGGGGGTTGAATTTCCTGGATCCAATGCTGCAATGCACACGAAGAGGTGCGACGTGCGGCGACTGTGGCAAACATTGGCGATCCTGTTCCTGACCGGCCTCGCTCCGGCCCAGGCGAACGACCTTCGCCTGGCGCTCGCCGTCGAGCCGGACTCGATCGATCCGCATGTCCACAATTTCGGCGGCAACAAAGCGTTCATGCCGAACCTGTTCGAGACGCTGACAGTGATCGACCGCGGTGGCCGCCTCGGCCCGAACCTCGCCACCGCATGGACGCTGGTTGACGACACAACCTGGGAGATCACCCTCCGGCCGGACGTCACATTTTCCGACGGCACGAAATTCACCGCCGATGACGTGGCCTTTACACTCGCCCGAGTGCCCACGGTTCCCACCACGGTCACGGATTTTGCCGAATACGTGAAAGGTATCGCCCAGGTCGAAGTCACCGGGCCGTACCAATTGCGGCTCACCACACACGGCCCGTTTCCGTTGCTGCCCGAATACATGGCATCCATCGGCATCGTTTCTCGCGCGCACGGAGCAAACGCGACAACCGCCGACTACAACACCGGCACCGCCGCCATCGGCACCGGTCCTTACCGCCTCATATCCTGGGCTCGCGGCGACCGTCTGGTGTTGGAACGAAATGAAAATTACTGGGGCGTCAAACCGGTGTGGAACACGGTCACCTACCGCTACGTGAAAAACGCGTCGTCGCGTCTGGCCACGCTGCTCGCCGGCGACGTGGACCTGATCGATACCGTATCGGTGCAGGACATCGACCGGGTACGCAACGACAAGCGCTTCACCCTCGTCTCCGCCCTGTCCTCCGACATCGTTGGTTTCGTGTTCGACAAACGCGATCAGCCGTCGCCGAAGATCACCGGCGACGACGGACAGCCGCTTACGTCCAATCCATTCTACGATTTACGCGTGAGGGAGGCCGTCGATCTCGCCATCGATCGCGACGCCATCCGAGACCGCGTGATGAACGGCGAGTCAGCGCCCGACAACCAACTCATGCGGCCGGGCCAGTATGGCTACGATCCGGACCTGCCGCCCGTTCGTTTCGATCCCGCCGAGGCGAAACGGTTGCTCACCGAGGCCGGCTATCCGAACGGTTTCCGCCTGACGATGGATTGCCAGAACGATCGTTTCGTCAACGACGCGGCGATCTGCCAGGCGATCGCGCAAATGCTGACCCATGCCGGCATCGTCACGACACCGGAGGTAATGCCGCACGCTGTTTGGGTGCCTCGCGCCAACAAAAAGGAATTCAGTTTCTTCA
>JBEKGV010000785.1:0-2972 GCA_050012615.1 Acetobacteraceae bacterium
GGAATTGCGCATGTAAGGCGCGATCCCCCAGCAATGCTCCGCCATGCAGAAGCTGTTCCACGCCTGGGCGTAATTGCCGAATACCAGATGGCTCGGCCAGCCAATCATCGACGTCGCGGCGATCTCCTGGCTTGATCGTAACGAGTTCACGACTACCACACCCAGCGGCACCAGAAACAGCAGCGCCAAAATGATCAGTGCGCCATACACGATTACGCGGGTCGCCTTCATGCGCGTGCCCGCCGCCGCCGTTGCCAGCGGACAAAGAGGCCGTAAGGCGCCAGAACCACCACCAGTGACAAGAGCATCAATACCGCGGCGGCCGAGCCTCGCCCAAGCTCGCCGCGCTGGAACATGAAGTCGTAGACCACGAGTGCCGGCAGCATGGTGGAGATGCCGGGACCGCCACCGGTCAACGCTCGAACCAGGTCGAATGTCTTGATCGCGAATTGCAACAAGATCACGAGCACGGTGATAAAAATCGGCCAGATCGTCGGCAGCACGACGCGGCGGTACATGCGCCACGGGCCCGCGCCATCGATCTGCGCGGCCTTGATCAGATCGGAGTCCACCGATCGCAAGCCGGCCAGGAACAAGGCCATGGCAAATCCCGCCCCCTGCCAGGCGCCGGCGAAGATCAACGTGTAAATCGCCTTATCAGGTTGCACCAGCCAATCGAATCGGAACCCCATCCAGCCGAAATCATGCACCAGTTTTTGAATGCCAAGCCCAGGATTGAGCAGCCAACTCCACACCGTGCCAGTCACGACGAAGGAAACCGCCAACGGATAGAGAAAGATCGTGCGCAAAACGTTTTCGCCGCGTACCCGCTGATCCAGCAGGATCGCCAGCAGCAATCCTATCGCCGTGGTCAGCAGCACAAAGCCCACGCCGAAAATAACCAGATTGACATAGGCGATCTGAAAATTCGCGGTGCGGGTCACCGCCCAATAGTTTCGAACCCCGATCCACGCATACTCCGGCATCAAGGTTGAACCAGTAAAAGAGATCCACGTGGTCCACGCGGTAAACAAGACGACATGGCCTGCCGCGATCAACAATGGCACCCAGATCGCCAGTTGGGTCATCCCGTCGCCAAGACGACGGCGCCATGCACCGGCGAGGTGTCCGCTCGTCGTGGCCCCCTCACCCGCTGATATCGTTCGCACCGGCAAGAGCTTACTGCGCGCTTTCCACCGCGGCGACGAGCCGCTTCTGTCCTTCGGCGGCCGGGATCGCACCATCGTGCACATACTCGGTCAGCACATCGATCATTGCCGCGGTCATGCCGTTCGGCTGCGCCATGTTGTGCGCGAGGCTCAAAAGCACTCGCCCCTCACCGATCGCATCGCGCAAATTCCGTGCGGAATTCCGCTGTCCATCGGTAAATCCCTGAGCCGACAGATCCGCGTCGGTGCGGGCCGGAATTGAACCCGTGATTTTCGAATACATCTCCTGCGTCGATGGCTGCATCACGATCTCCGCGAACAGTTTTTGTCCGGCCGCGAGATCGGCCGCCTTCTGCTGCCAAAAGATGAAACAATCCGCATTGAGGACGAAACACGGCGGTCCGCTTTCCTGAGGCGCGGGTCCACTGCTGAAATCCGCCTCGGTCGCACCGGCGCGCAGCAAATTGCCCTGCGCCCAACCACCCATCAATACCATGCCCATATCGCCATTCATGAAGGCCGGCAGATTGACGCCCCAAGGCTGCGCCGCGATGTTCGGGTTCATCCAATTGGCAAGCTTCCGCAACTGCTCGAAAGCGGCCAGCACGTCTTTGCTCTTAAGCGCATCGGGCTCGAGCCGCATGATCGCGCCGCGGTAGACGTCCGGATTTATCCCGGCGAGCGCGATCTCGAACTTCATTCCGTCATCCCATCGGATACCGCCATTCGCGACCGGGATCATTCCGGCTGCCTTCATCTTCTCGGCGGTGTCGTTGAATTCCGCCCAGGATGTGGGGGCCTTGGTGACGCTGGCGCGCTGCATGCCTTTGGCGGACATAAACAGCGTGTTGATCCGATAGATCTGCAACGGCAGCGCGATCCAATGGCCCGCCGGCTGGCAACTTTTGGCGAGTTCCACCGGAGCCTTGTCGGCGTATCCGGCCGCCTGCACCCAGGGACTGATATCCACCGTCGGCGCGATTTTCGACCACGCGGCGATCTCGGGTCCCTTGAGCTGCGAGACAGCCGGCGGGTCACCAGCCATGATCTGAGCACGGAGCTTGTTCATCATCTCGGTCGTGAAGCCCGGAACCGGATTGTGCTGCCAAATCCCACCGTGCTCCTCAAAGACTTTGCCCAACGCGGAGATAGCGGCTCCGTCGCTTCCCGCGGACCACTGCGAGATAGCGGTCAGCCTCGGCTTCGCCGCATCCTGGGACCGGGCCACCCCGGGCAACGAAAGCGCGGCGGCGGACCCGGCCAGCAGGCTGCGCCTCGAAGTGATGGACATACGTTTTTCCTCCCAATTCAGAACGCTCGTGGTACGTTGGCGGCAGGGACCGGTCAGGCCCTTCCGCGGCTTTTGTTTATCATCGCGCGTCATCCACGCCCGGGTTGGTATAGCGGCTTGCCACCCGACCGGCCATCTGTCGGCGCGATCATGCTATGACTCGATCATCACGCATCCGAGGAGAGCGCAGTGGGGCAGCAGATCGAAGAACTGGCGCAATTCGTCGCCACCGCTCAGTGGGACGATGTCTCCGCTTCCGTGCGACACCACACGAAGCTTGTGCTGCTCGACACGTTTGGCGTCATCCTCGCCGGTTCGGAGCGGCCCGAGGTGAAACGACTGCGCGAACAACTCGCGATCGGCGGAGGCTCCGGCGCCACGATTTACGCCAGCTCCTGGCCGACCCAGGATCCACGCACCGCGGCACTGCTGAACGGCATCGCGGGCCGGTCGATCGAACTTTGCGAAGGCTTGCGCTTCGTGTCGGGTCAGGCCGCGATGCAGGTGCTGCC
>JBEKGV010000786.1:0-2972 GCA_050012615.1 Acetobacteraceae bacterium
TGACCCGGCCATCTGCCGAGGCACGTGCGGCGATTGATGGCCGGGTCAGGCCCGGCCATGACGCATAAATTGCGGCGTGCATCGGCCTTAATTTAGCGCGTATGGGGTCAAGCCGGCCATGACGCACGAATTGAGATGCCACCCGTAAATTTACCATCTAATGGGACCTGGCTCGGCCATCAGGCGCGGCACCGTGTACTACTGATGAGCCTCCGCCGGCTCCTGCTGATGGTCTGCTGCCAGTGTCCTGGCGATCAGGCCGCCGCGCACAAGCTGGACCGGCGCCCGGCAGTAAAGCTTCGTATCATGAAACGGATCGGTGAGGATTTTGGTCATCCACGCCAAGCCGGTCATATAATCTTTAATGATGCATAACTGTACCGTCCGGAACAGCAGCCCACTCACGCCCACCACGAACCACAGATACCCGAGGTGTCTCGCGAATTGCATCCAGGTCGTGGGAGGGGCGACCAACCCAAAAATTGTCGGATCCACCAGCAGAACGATCGGCGAAAGCGCCCAGATCGTCATCAGCACAATCTTGCGCCGGATGTTATAGCCGACCTTCACTGCCTCCTTGTACTCATCGGTCGCCTGGTTCACGACATCGTAATCCCTCGGCTCGAAGAAAAAATGCCCGGTCTGCCGACTCGTCATCGCGACCAGCCATGCGATGAGAGCGGCGAGCGCGGGATCTTTGAACATCAGCACATAAGCAACCAGGAAGGTGATCGCGCTCAGCAAATGCAGCGACTGGTTGACCAGGCTGTGATGATAATAACGATGATCGTCCCATCGCTGGACTCGGAGAAGGTCGAGAAAGCTGGTCATGGAAGTTCCTTATGGAATCAGATTCGGTGCACGGTCAGGCCGGTCGAATCGTGGATCAGGGACGCTCGGAGATAGGCTCGGCGACGCGGAGATATCGCAACAGCCAGAAATGGCCCAAAGGCGGCAGAGCGCGCCGCTCCAGCAGCCGCACCTGATTTGATCCGTTGGCCCAACGTTCATACCGGGACCACGGGAATTCGGTGCGCCAGCCGAGCCGGCTGGTCAGCGGCATCAGCCATTTTTCCAGAGTGCCGCGCAAGCCGGTCTCGGCACCAATTCGGGTGGTCAGGATGATCTCTCCACCCGGTCGCACGACTCGCACGAATTCATCTAACGCCCGTTCCGGATCCGGAATGGCGGTGACCACATATTGTGCCACCACGACGTCGAAGGAGGCGTCGGGCACAGCCAGATGCTCGGCGTCCATGACTTCCAGAGCCTCGACATGGCTGAGGCCCAGTACGTCGACACGCTTGCGCGCCTTGTCCAGCATGGGCTCGGAGATGTCGATGCCGACGATGCGTGTGCCTTTGCCATAGTCGGCCAGCGACAGGCCTGTCCCCACTCCCACCTCGAGGATGCGGCCGCCGATGCTCTCGGCCGCCTTGACCGCGGCGCGCCGGCCCTGACGGAACACCGGACCAAAGACGATGTCGTAAACAGGAGCCCAGTACCCGTAGGCCTCGGCGACGTGTTCGCGGTCCATGACAGTTGTTATCGCCACATTTTTCCTCCGGGTCGTTGACGTAAGCGCCGGCCAATGCCGGCCACGGCTGTAAGCGCGTGGCCGCGGTCCCAGTTCGATGACATCGGGTAAGACCCGTGTTTGGGTGGCGATGCGAAGATCAGGGCGAACCCCTTCGGTCCCGTTTCGCCAAACTTCTCCCGCGCATAGCTTCGTTCATGATGGATTCCAAACCCGACCAACCAGATGGTTGCCGGGCGCATACATCGCACTTAATCGCTGGAGTCACGACTGGAAAACATGTCCGAAATGTTACATTTCCGTGTCACCATCATCGACTTTCCATTTCACTCGGGTGAAGTGCCGCGCCGGGATCAAACGCGCCAACGCCCGGTCACGGTCCGACCTCCATGAAAAATTCATCCCGGCGGGCTTGCGCCCTTCGTAATCCTGGCCGCAGGCTGGGCATGCACCGAGGCACGTGCATTAACCGAGCGATTGAAAAGTGCGACGTCCTCGACCCTGGTGCCCCGATACACCCGGAAAGGATGAACGTCGCCATGACATCCAACGTGCGTGCGCTCCTGGCACCAGCATGATCCCCTGGCGTGAACTGCCGGCGCCGCTCGCCGCGTTGCGCGATCTCGCCCTCGATCTGCGCTGGACCTGGAGCCATGAAGCCGACGCGCTGTGGGCACGGGTCGATGACGAATTCTGGCAGCGCTGGGGCAACCCGTGGACCATTCTGGACAATGTCTCGGCCGCCAGGCTGGACGAACTCGCCGCCGACCCGGACTTCGTGTCGCACCTTTATCAACTTGTCCTCGCCAGGCGCGCCTACCTGGCCGATCGTGGTTGGTTCGCGGACATGCCGGCCGGTGCGGCCCTCAGCGGCGTTGCCTATTTCAGCATGGAGTTCGGTCTCGGCAGCGCTCTCCCGCTCTACGCCGGTGGACTGGGCGTGCTGGCGGGCGACTTCCTCAAGGCGGCGAGCGATCAGGGGATCCCCGTCATCGGGATCGGCCTGTTGTACCAGGAGGGATACTTCCATCAGATGATCGATGCCGACGGGCGGCAGGTTGAGGCGTTCCCCTATAACGACCCATCAAGCATGCCCGTCGAGCCGGCCCGAACAGCGGAGGGCGCGTGGCTGCACATACCGGTCGAGTTGCCGGGTCGAACGCTGCGTCTGCGGGCATGGCGCGTCATCGTCGGGCGGACCTTGCTCTATTTGCTCGACACCAACGATCCGGTGAACGGCCCGGTCGATCGCGGCATCGCCGGCAAGCTGTACGGCGGCGGCAGCGAGATGCGGCTGATGCAGGAACTCGTTCTCGGGGTCGGCGGCTGGCGGCTGGTCGAGGCGCTGCACCCCGAGATCGAGGTATGCCACCTGAACGTGGGACACGCCGCCTTCGCCATCCTGGAACGGGCTCGCCAGTTCGCCCGACGCCAT
>JBEKGV010000787.1:0-2970 GCA_050012615.1 Acetobacteraceae bacterium
AAAGCCGGCGGCGGGACAAGGCATGCGCGCGCTCGTCGCCGACGGTGCGTCCAGTCAGCCGAAGCTGCCGATGCTGGCAGGCGTAGTCGATCGTCTCGCGGCATCCGTCGCCATAAGTTTTCGCACGATTAGCCGCGGCGCGGCGGACGCGCGAACCGACGAGCCGCGGCCAATCCGCCTCGCCGAGTTCACCGAAACCATCCCGCCAACGGCGCTGATCGCCGTCTTGCGCATCGGTGCCTGGAACGGACCGTGCCTTGCCGTGATCGATCGCGATCTCGCCAATACCGCCGCCGGCCTCATGCTCGGAGCACGGGCCGCGCCCGTCCCGGGTCCCGATGGCGGGACGGCATCAGGTACTGGGCCGGCGTCGTCTGGTCCCTCCTCTGGACCGGCATCCGGGCCGCGCGATTACACCGCCATCGAGCGGACCGTCCTGGAGCGCCTCGCTCGCGATCTGATCGCCGGCAATCTCGCCCGGTCCTTCGCCGAGATCGTCGAATTGGACGTTTCCCTCGATCGTATGGCGGGCGATGCCGCCGATACCGCGATCGCCAAACCGCGTGCGCCCTGTCTCACCTGGCGCATCGCGGTCACGATGGACGAACGAGAGGGCGCGATCACCTTCCTGCTCCCCTATGCATCCGTCGAGCCGATCAGGGCCCTCCTCTCGCGCAATCCGTCCGGTGCGGTTCCTGGCCGCGATCCCGCATGGCACACCCACCTGGGAGCGGAACTGCCCCACGCCGGTATGAAAGTGCGCGCGGTCATCGAGCGCCGCCGTGTCGCCGCCACCGAAATCCTGCGCTGGCGCATTGGGTCCACGATTGTGCTGAACCACCGCCAGGACGAGCCGGTCGAAGTCTTCTGCGACGACCTGCTCGTGCTGCGCGCCCGCATGGCCGAGCAGGATGGCCGCGTCGCCTTGCATGTCGATGAGCGGCGCCTCGCCGAAGACTGGCCGGCACAAACCTGAATTACCAACACATTACGCGTCGAACCTCAAGTCGGAGAAACCGAACCATGCTTGATCTGATCCTTAACGTCGCCGGCATGCTGCTGATGTTTGGCGTCGCCTGCCATACCATTATCCTGCACCGCCGGCTGACCAGGCTGCGCGGCGCCCTGGCGGAAGCCGGGACGGTTCTGCCGTCGCTCGATGCCTCGGTCGGACGCATGTCGCAGGTCGTCGACGGCTTCGCCCAGAGGCTGCAGACCGATCTCACCGCTGTGGAGACAAGGCTGGCCACGGCGCGCCGGGTCGCCGCCGAACTCGCCTCGGTCAACCGCTCGGCCGAGGAGGCGTCGACGTATCTTGACCGGCTGCTGCGTCAGCACCGGCGCATCGAAGACGTGCGGGCCACCGCGCTACCCCGCGAGTTGGTGGAACCCAAGGGGTTCGCCGAGCGCGCCGGCCTGCCGAAAATCCCGCAGGTCAACGGCACCGGACTGACCGCGCCGCGCCGCTCGATGGTCAACGAACTGGTGTCCTGATCCGAAAGCTCAGAGACACGCGCGTGACTCACGCCATGACTGGGATCCCTGCTCCGGGCCGGCGGCGCGGCCGTTCGATGGTCTTGCCGCTGGTCGCTGCCTGCTTGCTCGCTCTGCTGCCGATGCACGCGGCTGGCCTGTTCCAGCGCCTGCAGGCCATGGCTCAGTCGGCGCCGGCTGTTGGTTCGAGCTCTTCGGGGGTGACGCCGATCCAGATCGTTCCGTCGGCGGCGGCACAAACCGCCGCGCCCGGTATGGCGCCGGCGAACCAGCTCCAGCCGGACGGCAAACTGCTCGAGGAACTGAACCGCCGCTCCGCCGAACTCGACAAACGCGAGCACGACCTCCAGACCTGGGCCGCCCAGGTCGCGGTGGCGGAGAAGATGGCGCGAGCGCAACTGGCGGAGCTGGGGCGGGTGCGAACTGAGCTGGAAAAGGTGGTGGCGCACGAGACCGCGGCGTCGGATGCCGATCTGGCGGAGCTGGTCGGGCTTTACTCGAACATGAAGCCGACGCAGGCGGCTGCGGTGCTAGGCCGGCTGAGTGCCGCCAAGGCGGCCGCGATCCTGGAGAAGCTGGACATTCATTCCGCCGGACCGGCGCTGGCGGCGATGGACCCGCAAATCGCGGTGGCGATCACCGAGGAACTGGCCCACCGGCACGCATCGAGCCAACCGTGATGCCCTGACCAGTCATGGGCATCCCCCGACCTGATCGGGGGATATCCGGCAACCGGCCGTAGTATCGAGCTCCCAATGCACCTGTCATCCCCCATGCTTGACCTGGTTCGTCAGGGGACCTGTCACGGCACTGTGTGGCACCAGACAGCCGGTCGACAGGTTGGGCGGCCCAATTTTCGGTTGGAGCAACCTCTGGCTTTTCTGGCTTTCCGCCTTCTTGATTGAATCCATCCGCCGTTGCACCCGGCCTGGACCGGCTCGGTGTCGCTCGGTTCAGCCGGCACGCCGCCGTCGAGATCGCAAGGATTTATAGGGGAGAAGCCGGAAATCCAGAGAAGCGAGAGAATGTGGAACTGTATCTGGGGCGTTGCCATATCGCCCGCCGAATTGATCGACCTGCCGGGACGGTTGTCCGACAGGTTTCCCTCCGGCTCACCCCTACAAAACCAACACATCTCATTTGGCTATCGAGAGGAGTTTCCGGTTCGAATCGCACACGGGTCTGTCCGTGGTCATCGCAAGCACAAAAGCCGGCAAGTGCCATACGCCCCGAATCGAGAGGTTTCCCGCAATCCATTGAAATAACGAATTAATATGAGGTGTCTGATTCTTACAGAACTGGTCCGGGCTACCTGCCGCGGCTCATTGTCAGCCGGCCCGCCCTATCCCCCTCCGTCCAGAATCTGCCCTAACGAAGCGAAAGATTCGGCGGCCACGGCCCGATCGTCGACGCCCTGGCGGAGGAAGTCTTCGAACGCCTCGTGCTTCAGGATCGCCTCGTCCACCACCAGATCCG
>JBEKGV010000788.1:0-2969 GCA_050012615.1 Acetobacteraceae bacterium
GGGCCGCGGTCGCCAGCATGGTCACAGTCGTCTCGCCGGCGCGATAGCCGCGTGCGGTCAACAGCGCCGGCAGCGCGGTAGGTTGACTAAAATCGTATGTGTGAAGTTGAACCGGCGAAAGTTTGGCACGGTAGCGTGCCTCGACCCGATCGAGCGCAGCTTCGACATCATTTCCGATGAAATCAATTGTCGATACTGAGTTGGCCCGTTGCGATCCGCCCCCGGACCAGCGCCAGAGCCAACCGTCGATCCGTTCCGTCTCGGACGCGGGCCAGGCGCGGACATGAAGCCGCTCAAGGCGGCGCAAAGTTTCGTTAGCGATATGCATGAGCCGGGTTCCGTTCGCGGGCAGACCACGATGACATACGGCATACCGTCAACCGGGTCGCCAGGCGACATCCGCACGCGCTGCGTTCCGAGACGCCGCACATCGATTGGCCTTGCATCCCACCTGGGCCGGCCCTATATGGGCCTTGTCGCCCTGTTGTTTGAGTCAGGTCCGTTTTTCGTTTCGCTTCAGGCGTCGAACCCGGTTCCCTATCCCATCGCCGAGGTTAGACCCGTCACGCACGTCGCGTGGTGGAATTCACGTCAATGGAGCACTAAATGTCTCACGGAACAGTTAAATGGTTCAACGCGCAGAAGGGCTACGGTTTCATCCAGCCTGACGATGGATCGAAGGATGTCTTCGTCCATATCTCGGCTGTCGAGCGGGCGGGCAAGACGACCCTGCCTGAAGGCCAGAAAGTCTCTTTCGAGATCGAGCAAGGCCAGCGAGGCAAGACGTCCGCGGTCAATCTCGAGCTTGGGTAATACGCGTTGACTTTTGGCGGGGCGCTCGCCGTCCCGCCATTCCCGCTCCTGACTGGTTGCCTCGATTGACTGGTCCAGCGCGTGAAATTCGGTCCCCTTCAGCAGCGGAACGCAACCGAATTGTCATGGCGCTGCTCATAAAAGGCCGCGTAAAAGGCCGAGCCGTTGACGAGAGATCCCCAGACCGGAGCCACTGCGCTGGTAACGCCCCCGACCGCCGCCGATCCTGACGCGCAGCCGCCCACACCAGCGGCGGCGTGGCGCGCGTTGGTGGCACCCTACCTCGTGCCCTCCCCGCGCCGGTCCCTGTTGCAGCTGGTAACCACCGGATTGCCGTTCCTCGCCGTGATGACGGGAATGCTGATCGCGCTGGACAATGGCGTCCTGGCGGGGATGCTGCTGTTCCCGATTGGCGCGGCGCTGCTCGTCCGCCTGTTCATCATCCAGCACGACTGCGGCCACGGCTCTTTTTTCGCCTCCTCCTGGGCGAACGGTCTGCTGGGCCGCACGTTAAGTTTGCTGACCCTCACACCTTACACGTACTGGCGTCGCGACCACGCGATGCACCACGCCACCACGGGCAATCTGGATCGGCGCGGCGCCGGCGACGTGACATTGCTGACAACTGCCGAATATCAGGCGTTGCCGCTGGTGCGGCGACTCGCTTATCGGCTGTACCGGCATCCGCTGGTGCTGTTCGGAGTTGGACCGGCCTGGCTCATCCTGTGGTGTCTCCGTGTTCCCCGAGGCAATCCATGGCGCCGTTGGCAAGACTGGGTCAGCATCGTCGGCACGGATGCGGCGCTCGCCGCGCTGGTCACCACGTTGGTGCTGGTAGTGGGCCCATTGCCGGTATTGCTCGGCTGGCTGCCAGTCATGCTGCTGGCGGCCACGATCGGGGTGTGGCTGTTCTACGTCCAACACCAGTTCGAGGAAGCGTATTGGGAGCCCAGGCCACACTGGGATTTCCATGCGGCCGCGATGCGGGGTTCTTCATTCTATGACCTGCCGGCCATATTGCATTGGATGACGGGCAATATCGGATTCCATCATATCCACCATCTCGCCAGCCGAATCCCGAACTACCGCCTGCGGGAATGCCACGAGGCGATTCCGGCGCTGCAGGCCGCACCTCGGCTGACGTTGCTCGAGAGCCTGCGATGCGCGCGGCTGGCGCTTTGGGATCCCGAGCGCCGCAAGTTGGTGCCGTTCGGCCGGTCGCGAGACGACACCGTCCCTTAAGTCAACGAAGCCGGCGAACGATTGACGGCGCGGCGCGGTCGCCGTCGACCTGGACATTTGCCGCGGTGCGATTTTACCGGCAAACACGGTCGACATGACCGGCATGCTCACCATCGATGGCCTTAAAGAGGATATCGCCACGGACAGGATCGATACTGTCCTCGTCGCGATGACGGACATGGCCGGGCAACTCGTCGGCAAGCGGTTCCACGCACAATACTTCGTGGACGGCGGCATGGAGGAAACCCATGCCTGCGATTACCTCCTCGCCAACGACATCGATATGGAGCCGGTGCCTGGTTACGCCGCCACCAGTTGGGACCGGGGTTATGGCGACTTCGTTCTGAAGCCCGATCTGGCCACGCTGCGGCGCGTGCCCTGGCTGGAGAACACCGCGCTGGTGCTGGCCGACGTGCTCGACCATGATCATAAGCCGGTCCCGCATTCGCCCAGAGCGATCCTCAGGCGCCAGTGCGACCGGCTCGCCGCGCTGGACACGCGGGCGTTCTTCGCTTCGGAACTTGAATTTTATCTGTTCGATGAAAGTCACGAGGCCATCGCCGCGAGGGGGTTCCGCGATGCGAAAACCGCCGGCGGCACCATCAAGGACTACAGCATATATCTGACCACCAAGGATGAGCCGGTGATGCGGGCCATCCGCAATGGGCTGTACGGCGCCGGCATCCCGGTCGAGAACACCAAAGGCGAGTGGGCTCCGGGTCAGGCCGAGATCAATATTTGTTACGCCGACGCAGTGGACATGGCGGACCGTCACGTCATTCTCAAGAATGCCATCAAGGAGATCGCGCACGCCCACGGTAAGGCGGTGACGTTCATGGCGAAGTGGCGTTACGACCTCGCGGGATCGTCCAGCCATATCCATCAGTCGCTCTGGAACGCCAGCGGAGTTGAAC
>JBEKGV010000789.1:0-4521 GCA_050012615.1 Acetobacteraceae bacterium
TCGCGCGGCCGTGATCGAGGGAGAAACGCCGATGTCAGAATCACTGCCAGTCGTGGCCCAGAAGGGCTCCTTCAAAATCGATGTCGAGGCGGGCAAGTCCTATTGGTGGTGCGCGTGCGGCAAGAGCGGCAGCCAGCCGTTTTGCGACGGCTCGCACAAGGGCACCGGGTTCAGCCCGATGAAATTCGACGCCGAGCAAGCCGGCACCGTATCGTTCTGTGGTTGTAAGCATACCGGCAATTCCCCGCGCTGCGACGGATCGCACAACAGGTTGCCGTGACTGCCTGGTAGGCTTCACGGCTCTGGAGCGTACGAACCAGTCGAGAGGGAAGTCCGCCATGAAAATCGATGACGTCACCCTGACCATCTTCACCTGGGACAATATCCCGGCGACGACCTATCACCAGGGTTCGCTGGCATCGTCGGCCAGCAATCTTGGTTTGTTGCGGATCCGGACGGATGCCGGATTGGACGGTTATGCGTTTCTTGGCTCGGCGACCAATCCGGCCTCGATGGACGGGCCGCAACTGATCCGCTCGCTGAAACCGATGCTGATAGGCAAGGATCCGCTGGAACGGGAACGCATCCACGCCGGCATGCGGCTGATCAATCGCTCGGTCAGTTATCGGGTGATCGGAGCGGTGGACACCGCGTTGTGGGACCTCGCCGGCAAGATCGCCGGTTTGCCGGTTCATGCCTTGATGGGAACCTTCAGGACGTCGATCCCGGCCTATGCCAGTTCACAGGTGTTGCCCGATGTGGCGGCTTACGTCGATCAGGCGATGTCTTTCAAATCGGCGGGCTGGCAGGCCTATAAGATCCATCCGCCGCGCGACCCCGACAGGGACATCAAGGTGTGCGAGGCGGTGCGCGACGCCGTCGGCGGCGAGTATCGGATCATGCTGGATTCGACCTGGTCGTATGACTACGTGGACGCACTGCGCGTCGGCCGCGCGATCGAGGAAATGAACTATTATTGGTTCGAGGACCCGCTCGCCGACGAAGACATCTACAATTACGCGAAGCTGCGTCAGAAGTTGACCATTCCGATCATGGCGACGGAGTTTCCGGCCGGCGGGCTCGATACCTATCCGATCTGGCTGACCGAACGGGCGACCGACTATCTGCGCGGCGACATTCCGAACAAGGGCGGCCTGACGACGATGCTGAAGACCGCGCATCTGGCCGAGGCCTTCGGGTTGCGTTACGAGGTGCATCATTCGGGGAATTCGCTGAACAACCTGGCGAATTTGCATCTGTGCATGGCGTTGCGGAACACCACGATGTGGGAGGTGCTGCTGCCGGACGGAGCGCACAAATACGGCATGGTGACGGAGCTGGCGCCCGATAAGGACGGTCTGATGCACGCACCGGCCGAACCGGGGATCGGCGGTCAGATCGACTTCGATCTGATCAGGCGAAAGACCGAGGCAGTGTTGACCTGATCACGGCTTCGTCGCGCGTAACGAATACGACAGCGGCAGCCATGAAAGCAAGGCCTTGGGCGACGCCTACTAATTATCGCTTCAGCCGGGCTCTCCCCCGTTCGTCATCACCGGGCTTGACCCGGTGATCTGTTCCAGCACGTTGCCGCGAGAGATCACCGGGTCAAGCCCGGTGATGACGAGGAGCAGTGGCGCGTCCCTCGACTCGCTTATTGTTGGGCGTCGCCTTACCACGGAGGGCATTGAGGACCCCTGAAAATCACGGAGCAGTAAGAATCCTTTGGCGCTGCGCGCATCTGTTCGATTGAGCCCGCGCGAAGCGCTATATTTCTTCTCCGTGCAATTCAGTGGTCCCCCGTGTGCTCCGTGTTGAATAATCTTGCTTTCTTGCACAGTCCAATCAACCCCAGGCGCACTCACGGTCCAATCACCGACGGCCGAAGCGACCACCTCTGGTTCGGACCGCCATGACAATCCCACAGCACCACGACAGTACCGTTATCGGTATTGCCTCCGGCGACATCCAGGCACTTATGGCCGATGCCGATCAACTGGCCGTTACTGAAACTCCATCGCTGATTTGGGCTTCCCGCCTTGCAATCCCACATGCTGACCGTTGTGCCATTGATCGTGGCGCCGCCGCTGACGTCCAGGCACTTGCCGCCAATGCCGGCGATGTTATCGCCGGAAAGGGTCCATCGCTGGTTAGGGAATGAGGCACCACAGGTCCAGATCTCGACAGGCGTGCCGTTGGCCGTGCCGCCATGGGCGACATCCAGGCATTTACCGCCAACGCCCATGATTTGTTCAGCGTGACAGGCATTGTTCAGACCGAGCGCGAGAACACAAACGGCTGCGTAAAGAGTGGACCGCATGGCGTTCGTCATTCTCACTCCGCGCGGATCAGTCCCCGATGACTTTCGCCGTCGATGAACGCCAGCACCTCTGCCACCAGAGGGTCATGCCCGAACGTCTCACGGGTCTTTTCCAGCCGATGCGCGAACACGCCCTCGTCCTTGAACAAGGTGCGAAACGCGGCCCGCAGGCTCATGATCGCGGCCTTCTCGAAGCCCCGCCGTTTCAGGCCCACGACGTTCAATCCCGACAATCGCGCGCGATTGCCGATGACGCTGCCGAACGGAATGACGTCGCCCTCGACGCCCGACACGCCGCCGATCATGGCGGCGCGGCCGATGCGAACGAACTGATGGATCGCCGCCGCGCCACCGATCACCGCGTGATCGCCGATCGAGACATGGCCGCCCATCACCGCGTTGTTGGCAACGATCACGTGATTGCCAAGCCGGCAATCGTGCGCCACGTGCGCCACCGCCATCAACATGCAGTCGGCGCCCACCGTGGTAACGCCGCGCCCGGTCGCCGTGCCACGATGGATCGTGCAATGCTCGCGGACCCGGGTCCGAGCGCCGATTTCACACCGTGTCGGCTCGCCGCTGTATTTCATGTCCTGCGGCGCGAGCCCCACGGTACAGAACGGATACAAAATCGCGTCCGCTCCAATCCGCGTATGGCCGTCGACGACGACATGGGAAACAAGTTCGACTCTGTCCTCGATCGTTACATGCGGGCCGACGACGCAAAATGGACCGATCCGCACGCCGTGCCCAAGGACGGCGGAGGGATCGACCAAAGCGGACCGGTCAATCGTTACCCCCATGGGTCGCGACAGTCTGAGGTCAGGCATCGCATCCATGGGTATATTTTTCCATCCTAAGCTGCGTCACGTGGCATGAAACCCTAAAGTCATTCCACCGCTCGCCCAACTCAATCATTGTTGCCCGATATTTCGGGCACGATCATGGCGGCCAAATGGCGATTCCGGGCGGCGATTCAGGGCAGCGATGGAAGGGTTTCAGAGCGGCGCGGCGCGATCCATGATCATCGCCGAATAGACCGCCTCGGCGACGATGGCGCCATTGAC
Organism: Acetobacteraceae bacterium; assembly: GCA_050012615.1. Lineage (GTDB taxonomy): Bacteria > Pseudomonadota > Alphaproteobacteria > Acetobacterales > Acetobacteraceae > Rhodopila. The sequence goes on from JBEKGV010000789.1 coordinate 3,388, forward strand.
CTTGGCGACGCCCTGGAACTTCCAGACCGGGCCTCGGCGCTGCTTTTTGGTGACCTCCACCCGCATTTGATCGCCCGGCACTACGGGCCGGCGGAACTTCGCTCCGTCGATGGACATGAAATAGACGACCTTGCCCCGCGCCTCAGGTCCGAGGGTCGTTACCACCAGCGTGGCCGACGTCTGTGCCATGCACTCGATGATCAGCACCCCCGGCATGACGGGATGATTGGGAAAGTGACCGGCGAAAAACGGCTCGTTGACGGACACGTTCTTGATGCCGGTGGCCGACTCGCCGAGGATCACATCGACCATCCGGTCGATCAGCAGGAACGGATAGCGGTGCGGGATCGCCGTCATGATCCCTCTGATGTCGACGACCCCGCCAGCCTCAGTCTCGGCCGTGCCGCCGCGTGCGGTGTTCGCCCCTTGGGGTGGCGATGCTTCCATGTTGCTCAATCCGCCTTCTTGTCCTGCGTTTTGCCCCATCCCTGCGACCGTGTCACCCGCCGCAGCCAGGCGGTTTCCCGCATCCAACTCCGCAGCGGTTGAGCCGGAGACCCACCCATTTCGGCGCCCGCCGGCACATCCTGGTGGACCCCGGTTTGTCCCGCGAGCCTGGCGCCTCGGCCAATGGAAATGTGACCCGCGACGCCGACCTGTCCGCCGATCATGACAAAGTCCTCCACCACGACGGAGCCAGCGACACCCGACTGCGCCGCCAGGACGCAGCAGCGGCCGAGCCGGACGCCATGCGCGATTTGCACGAGGTTGTCGATGCGCGTGCCCTCCCCAATCACCGTATCGCTCAATCCTCCGCGGTCGACCGTGCTGTTGGCGCCGATTTCCACGTCGTCGTGCACGATCACGAGGCCAAGCTGGGGCACGGTCAGGAGTCCTTCGGAGGTGATCGTGAAACCGAACCCTTCCTGGCCGATCCGCACACCCGGGTAAGCGTAAACCCGATCTCCAAGACGTGCGTGTGAAATGCTGACGTGCCCTCCGATCCGGCAATCCGCGCCGATTTCGACCCCGGCGCCGATCAGCGCCAGCGGAGCGATCCGGGTTCGTTTCCCAATCACCGCCCGATCGCCAATCACTGCCAGCGGACCGATCTCGGCGCTCGGATCGATCCTG
>JBEKGV010000790.1:0-2959 GCA_050012615.1 Acetobacteraceae bacterium
GGGCGGCGCCTCGACGCCTTCCCACAGCAGGTCGGCGTAGCACTCGTCTTCGAATATCGCGACATTGTATTCCCGCGCGAGCTTCAACAGCGCGTGCCGGCGATCGAGTGGCAAAATGCTCGCGGTCGGGTTCTGGATCGTGGGGATCGTGTAGATGAATTTCGGCGTGACGCCTCTGGCCTTCAGCGCCGCGAGTTGCGTCGCCAGCGCGTCGATGACGATCCCATCTTCGTCGAGTTTAATCGCCTCCAGTTTGGCGCCAATCGAACGGAAGCGCCGCATCGCGCCCTGATAGCAGAATTCCTCGCACAGCACGATGTCGCCGGGGTCGACCAGCAACTTGCTGATCATGTCGAGGCCCTGCCCCGAACCTGTTACGATCATCACATCGTCGATCGGCACGTCCATGCCGCGGAAGCGCTTGCAGCGGTCGGCGACGAATTGCCGAAGGCCGGGATACCCCTGCGGCCCAAGTCCAAGATTGTAGATTGCCAGCTTTGATCCCTCGCGACGCAAAACCGACGCGGCGGCTTCGACCAGGCCCTCGATGGGGATCTGCTCCGGGTCGTTGTTGCCACCGACGAAATAATAGGGAGGGAACGGTGTCCAACGTGGCGACGGATCCGGCAGCCCGTCGCTGTAGAGTTTGGCGTAGTCGATCGATGTCATTGGGTTATTCCGCTCCTGGTATGTCGTTTCCGCTACTGGGCGGTTGCGTCCGCTCTGTATTGACCCAACCGGGCGCGCCGAGGATCGGGATCTGGCGACTGAATGTCAAATCACCAAACGGGATCACAGGGTGGGATCGATCAGCACTTTGGCATGATCTCCGGGCTTACGCAGTGCCTCGAACATCGCGGGCAATTCGTCGAGTCCAATGATTCCGGTGATCAGCGGCGCGGCGTCGATCCGGCCCGAACCCAGCATGTCCAACACCAAGGCGAATTCTTGGCGCGTATAACCCAAAACGAACTGGATGCTAAGTTCCTTGCGCAGAGCCACGCGCGGAAAGATCTGGTCCTCTCCCCGGCAAACGCCGACAACGACGATCCGGCCGTGCAACGGTGCGACGTCGATGCACTGGCGAAGCAGTCCCGGGAGGCCCACGCACTCGAAAATAATATCGGCGGAGCCGGGCTTGCTTTGTGCGGGATCGACCACGGTGGCGCCAATCATCGCGGCTTTCGCACGCCGCCCAGCCGCGATTTCGCTCACCACCACATCTGACGCTCCGGCCAATCGGGCCAGCATCGCCACGGCGAGGCCGATCGGGCCCGCGCCAATCACCAGCACACGAGCGCCGAACAGGTTGCCCGCGGCCCGTACCGCGTGCGCCCCGACGGCCAGCGGCTCCGTCAGCGTGGCGTGCTTCAGATCGAGGCCGTCCGGGATTTTGAGCGCATGGTGAGCCGGCATCCGCAGATACTCGGCGTAGGCCCCAGGCGCGGCGGCGGCGAGGCCGATGATGCGATTGCGAGGGCACAGTATGCCCAGTCGATCGTGGCAGCCTTGACCAGACGGCCGGCACTCGTCGCATTCTTGCAACGGTAATCCGATCACGCGGTCACCCGGTTGAAACTCCGCCGACGCCGACTCCACTACGACACCGGAATACTCGTGGCCCAGAACGGTGCCGATTTCCAACGATGTCGGGCCAGGCTCAGTCGCGTGCAGATCCGAGCCGCAAATTCCGCAATAAGCGACCTTCATCACGATATCGCCCGCCCGCGCGACCGGCGTCTGCCGATCCTCTATCGACAATGCTTCCCCTGGGCCATGGAATACGGCGGCACGCATTTTCCGAGACGTCAGATCATCGCAAAGTGTTCACGATCTGCCGGTATGCTTCCTCAGGAAACGCCTTCAGCGATTGAGTGCGCACATTGCCTTGCTTCCCAAGCAGCAGAGTGAATCGCGCGGCGACAGCGTCATCCGGGGCGTCATAAGTAATGACCATGTCGTGGATGCCCATGGTCATGTAGACGGACAGGAACTTCCCACCCATCTCCGCCAAAGACTTACGTGCCACATCGACACGTTTCGGCCCGTCCTCGACCGTTCGAACGCCTTGATCGGTCCAGTTCGCCAGCATGACATAGGTTGGCATGGTCGCTTCCTTTCCCGTAGAGCCCTATAGTGTGCCTAGGACAGGCTGGAGGCAAGCGTGATGAACAACGAGGGTGCGCGGAACATCGAATTCGTCGGCCATACCGATCAGGGCGGCCGAGGCGACGGGATCCAGGTGATGGTCTCGCGTGGCCATGCCTATGTCGGGACACGGGTCAGCCGCGGCGTGATGGTCACGGACGTGCGCGATCCGCGTAACCCGAAACCGGTGAATTTCGTGCCGACGCACCCCAATTCTGTGTCGATGCATTTGCAGGCGGCGGACGACCTGCTGCTGCATATCCAGGAGGCCGATCAACGCGCGTTGCTGTCGGCGCAGGAGTATTACGGCGGCTCCACCAGGGTGGACAGCAGCCGATTCGGCAAACGCGGCGTGGACTATGCCGCAGGCATGACCGTCTATGACATCAAAGACGCGGCGAACCCGCGCAAGATCGGCTTTTTGGAAGTGGAAGGGCTTGGCCTGCACCGTATCTGGTACGTCGGCGGGCGGTACGCCTATGCCTCGGCTCTGCTCGACGGCTTCACCGATCACATGCTGATCGTCATCGACATGCAAGACCCGACGAAGCCGGTGGAATGCGGGCGCTGGTGGATCCCGGGCCAGAACGCGGCGGCCGGCGAGACGCCGACGTGGCAGGGTCGCTATGCTTTGCACCATGCGATCGTGTTTGACGACTTCGCCTATGGCTCCTGGCGCGACGGCGGCCTGACGATCCTTGATGTGAAGGACAAATCGGCGCCGAAACTGATCGCGCATCGTACCTGGTGCCCGCCGTTCGGTGGCGGCACGCACAACGCCGTGCCGTTGCACGACCGCAACCTGCTGGTG
>JBEKGV010000791.1:0-2958 GCA_050012615.1 Acetobacteraceae bacterium
CCAAGCGACCATTCCATCTCGGCTCCTGTTCTCCGGTTGCCGGGAGGGAGAGAATCGTATCGAAACCGATTCGGCCAGGCATTCAATACGCAGACGACATTACATGTGCGGATACCCTAGCGGCGGGTCTGGGACGCATGCTGCGCATCTACTTTCTCCAGCAATGGTTCAATCTGTCGGACCCAGCGGTCGAAGAGGCACTTTACGAGTCGCTGTCGATGCGCCAGTGCAACAGGATCGACCTTGGCCGCGAACCAGCGCCGGACGAGACCACGGTCTGTAAATTCCCCCACCTGCTGGAACAGCACGACCTGGGCCGGGCGTTGTTCGAACAGGTCCACATGCACCTTGAGGCGCGCGGCGTGTTGATCTCTAAAGGCACGATCGTCGACGCCACGATCATCAACGCACCGTCCTCGACGAAGAACGCGTCGGGGCAACGTGATCCGGACATGCACCAGACCCGCAAGGGCCAGCAGTGGTATTTTGGCATGAAGGCGCATATCGGCGTGGACAGCAAAACCAAGGTAATCCACGCGGTGGTGGCGACGGCGGCCAATGTGCACAACGCTACCGTGCTGCCCGACCTGCTGCACGGCGAGGAGACCCGGGTGTGGGGTGACCAGGCTTATAAGGGCCAGATCGCCGTGATCCGAGAACACGCGCCGAATGCGAGGGACTTCACCAACCGCCGCTGACCAGGCCAGCGCGGGTGTCGTCGAAATCGGCGGGAAGCCCATGAGCGGGGTCGCTGCGAAGGATCGGAACATCGCGATGGTGTTCCAGTCCTATGCCCTGTATCCGTCGATGACGGTACGCCAGAACATGACGTTCGGTATGGCGTGCCGCCGGGTTCCCAAACGCCAGCAGGCGGAGACTCTGGAGCGCGTCGCGCGTCTTCTGCAAATCGAAGATCTGCTCGACCGCAAGCCATCGCAATTATCGGGTGGGCAACGGCAGCGCGTCGCGATGGGACGTGCTCTGGTGCGCGATCCATTCCTGTTCCTGTTCGACGAGCCGCTGTCCAACCTGAATGCCAGGCTGCGGATCGAGATGCGGATGGAGATCAAGCGGCTGCATCAGCGGCTCGGCTCAACGATCGTCTACGTCACGCACGACCAGGTCGAGGCGATGACACTGGCGACCCGCATCGCGGTGACGCGTCTGGGTGAGGTGCGGCAATTCGCTGACCCTGACACGGTCTATAACCGGTCGGCCAATTTGTTCGCGGCCCGGTTCATGGGCGCGCCGCCGATGAACACGCTGCCCGCTCGCATCACGGCCGAGGACGGGCGCCTGGCCGCCGTCCTCGGCGACGGCAGGATCAGCATCCCGTTGCCCGCCATGGTGCTCGCCGGCGAATACCGGGATCGCGAGGTGATCCTCGGGATCCGCCCGGAATGCATCACCGAGCCGAACCGCCGCCTCGATGCCGGCACGCCGCTGATCGACGCCATGGTCGAGATGACGGAACCGACCGGAGCGGAGACCATTGTGCTGTTGCGGCTCGGCGGGCACGAAGCGGTGGCGCGGGTCGCGCCCGATGTCCGCCCGCCGATCGGAGCGAGCGCTCGTTTCGCTCTCAATACGCAGAAGATTTGCCTGTTCGATCTTGTAACGGAACGGTTGGTTGGCGAGGTCCGAAATTGATTGAGGCGGACATCGTGTCAGGCGGCCAAGGATCGGCCGATGGACGAGGCAGCTGAAGGTCACGCGGAAAAGCCACCAACGACGACGCGGTTGCTCGCGGGCCGGATGACCGCATGGCGTATTCGTCCGGTGGACGGCTTTCTTGCACGTCCGGAATCCACCCTGAACGGCGGTAGAGGATGCGGATGTTTATGTCCGGTTTCGAGAAATGAACCGCTTCGCCTGAACGACCGGAATGGGCGCGAACCAGACGTCGAAGGCGCAAGTGTCCCGCCTCGGGTATCCACCGTCGTATTGACGACAGGTCTTTCGTTGTGCGGCCCGGTATCACGCCGCCCGTCTGCCGTCGGCGGGTATCCGATACACGCTCGCAAAGCTCATGCCGGTGATACGGGCAATCGCTTCGTACCCTCTATGAGGTCAGGAGACGTACGTCGTCCCGCCTTGGCGCGCGCGGTTGGTGCACGACCTTTGTATTTGCCAGCCGCCGCGGCAGCCGCGATGCCCTCACGTTGCCTCTCCAGCATGATCTCGCGCTCGAATGTCGCGACCGCGCCGAGCATGGTCAGCAGGAGCTTGCTCGTGGGGTTCCGCGTGTCGAGTTGCTGACCACCCAGGCGGAAAATCACCAGCCCAACACCGCGTGCCTCAAGGTCCGTGACGATGGCGAGAAGATTGACCGTCGACCGGGCGAGCCCGACTGTCAGCTTTACCCGCAATCTTGAGGTAAACGGCACCATCGCCGTCACCGGCACTGTGGCTGTCGAAGGAACGGTCGCCGTCATCGGTGAGACTACCATCGACGGCGTTGTGGTCGAAGCGCCGTGAACGGTCAGCGCCTCAGTGGTCTGGATCCAATTGGATTCTGCACGTCGATATCCGTCCCCCTCAGGCAGCATGGCGCTGCGACCGACAGGTGGGGCGCGCGACGCTGAGTTCACCGCGATCGAGCGGCGCGCTGGTCCACGATGTAGGCATCGACGTCGAACATCGACCCCGACACCTGGCGCACCGCCTGCAAAGCCTTGCGCAGCGTTGAACGAGCGAGGGGCCGGCCCGCCTTGATCGCGGCCAGGGTTTTCTCGTGGACCCGGATCGGCGCCGTCATTCCTGGCGGGACGACCTCGTTCCATCGTGGGCATATGATCAAATGGACGTTCACACGCCGTGATCTGCATGCACTCCTGACCAAAATCAGGAAGCGGCGCGGTCATGCCGGAAGGTTCCGGGACCGTAATACGTCACCGAAATTGCGAATCTGGGTACTAAGCGAGATGACGCAATGAATTGGCCTCAAACCATCAGCTG
>JBEKGV010000792.1:0-3883 GCA_050012615.1 Acetobacteraceae bacterium
AATGCCACCGCGTTTGAGGCTCTGACCTGGCTGACGTTCTTCGATGGGAACGTCCACGCCGCCGAGTTCAGCTTCCCGCCGAATGCCTCCATCGCCGACGTGCTGGCGATCCTGCGCACCGCGAAGCCGGTCGAACACCGGATCACCATCGTCGAAGGACTGACCGCGAAGCAGATCTATGCCCTGATCATGGGGGCCGAGGCCGCCTCGGGCACCATCGACGTCCCGCCGGAGGGCAGCGCGCTGCCGCAGACCTATGAGTTCGAGCGCGGCATGTCCCGCGAAGCGATCCTCGGCCGGGCCCGAGCGGCGATGGACAAGGAGCTCACGGCGGCTTGGTCATCGCGCATGCCCAACCTGCCGCTGACGTCGCCGAGGGATTTGCTGATACTTGCGAGCATCGTGGAACGGGAAACAGCGAAGGCCGAGGAACGGCCGCACGTCGCCGCTGTGTACATGAATCGGTTACGGGCAGGGATGAAGCTGCAAGCCGATCCGACGGTGGCGTATGGCGTCAGCGGCGGCAGCGGCGTGCTGGACCATAAATTGAATCGCTTCGATCTGGACCAGGACGGTCCTTACAACACGTACAAGCATGCGGGCTTGCCGCCGGGGCCGATCTGTTCGCCGGGCGTGGCCAGCCTGCACGCGGTCAGCCGGCCGATGAACAGCGAGGATTTGTATTTCGTGGCCGACGGATCGGGCGGCCACGCATTCGCCCGGACACAGGAAGCGCATCTGCGCAACGTCGCGCGGTGGCGCGGCACACAGCCGGCGGATACGGACCCGGCGGCGAATTCGACACGGTAGCGCCGGCTTTCGTGCAAAACGCTATCGAAATGCAATGCTCAACGAAGCCCTGACAGAATATTTAGGCGACGCCCAACAATAAGCGAGTCGAGGGACGCGCACTGCTCCTCGTCATCACCGGGCCTGACCCGGTGATCTCTCGCGGCAACGTGCTGGAACAGATCACCGGGTCAAGCCCGGTGATGACCCGGTGATCTCTCGCGGCAACGTGCTGGAACAGATCACCGGGTCAAGCCCGGTGATGACGAACGGAGGAGAGCCCGGCTGAAGCGATAATTAGTAGGCGTCGCCTTAGTGTTTCGTTACCGCGGCCCGATACGGAAGAACCGTCGCGCCAATAGGATGCTGGCCCAAATGGCCTAATACCAACCGGCGAATGGATTGACCTATCGGCACGGTCACCCCAACACGTCATCGGCACGGTCGCCCAACACGTCATCGGCACGGTCGCCCAACACGTCATCGGCACAGTCGCCCAACACGTCATCGCCGCAGTCGCCCAACACGTCATCGCCGTCCCCCGACTTGATCGGGGGATCACCCGGCGATCTCTCGCGGCACTGTGCGGCGATTGATGGCCGGCCATGACGGGATCAACGCTTGTGCCGAAGAGTCGATTGATTGGGCGGTGAGTATAACAACCAATCGTCGGCGCTTGCGCTCACTTGACGCGCCCTCGCGGTTTTAGGACTACCGGTCCCAGCGTCACGGTTGGCCATCCGACCGGCCGGGATGCCAGAACACGTCGCGCATAACGGGAACGGCACGTTACCGTTGCCACGAGCGGCGGAACCGGACCGGAGGAACCATCATGCGCATCGCCAGGATCGAGGACCTGCATTGTAACGCCGGCTGGCGCGACTTCTCCTTCCTGAAGATCACCACCGATGACGGTCTCGTCGGCTGGTCCGAGTTCATGGAGAATTTCGGCGCCGAAGGCCTCTCCACTGTCATCCAGCGACTGGGCGAGCGGCTGATCGGCATGGATCCACGCCCGGTTGAAAAAGTGACGGCGTTCCTGCACGGCCTGACCAGGCAAACCCCTTACGGCATCAACCAGCAAGCAATCGCGGCGATCGAGAACGCACTCGTCGACATCAAGGCCAAATCGCTCAACATCCCCGTCTATGAACTTCTGGGCGGTCCGATTCGCGATCGGCTGCGGCTGTATTGGTCGCATTGCGGCACCTGGCGTGTGACGTTCGCCGACCGGATCAAGGACTGGACCGGCTACGATCCGATCCGCTCGCTCGCCGACGTGGAGCGCGCGGGCGCCGAGGTCGCGCAGCGCGGATTCAAGGGGCTGAAGACCAACATCATGCGCTTCGACTCGGATCCACCGGTGATCCATATGCCCGGCTTCAATGGTCCCGGCTGGCCGGAGTGCAATATCGACAAACCCTTGGTCGACGCCTTGCGCGCCGAGCTGTCAGCCTTTCGTCGTGGTGCCGGCCCTGGTGTCGGACTGCATCTCGACCTCAACTTCAATTTCAAGACCGAGGGCTATATCCGGTTGGCCCAGGCGTTGGAGGAGTTCGAGCTCGTTTGGCTTGAAATCGACACTTACGATCCCGAGGCCCTGGCGACGATCCGGCGCAGTTCGCGAACCCCGGTCGCATCGCTCGAATCGCTTTATGGCCGCCGGCAGTTCCGGCCGTTCCTGGAAAAGCAGGCGGTCGATGTCGCCATCATCGACGTCGCCTGGAACGGCATTCTCGAGTCCTACAAGATAGCAGCGATGGCGGACGCTTACGAGGTGAACGTCGCACCGCACAACTTCAACGGACATATCGGGTCATTGATGAGCGCACATCTTTGCGCGGTCATTCCGAATTTCCGCGTCATGGAAATCGATATTGAGGATGTGCCGTGGAAGGACGACCTCGTGACCGTGGTGCCGACGATCGAGAACGGCGAACTGCTGTTGCCGACCGGCATCGGCTGGGGGGCGGACGTCAACGAAGACGTGATCCGCGCGCATCCCCCGCTGCGGCCTGTTAAGTGGCGCGATTGAGAGCAGAAACGAGGCCGCGACCCAAACGTCATGCTCGGGCTTGACCCAAACGTCATGCTCGGGCTTGACCCGAGCATCTGTGACCGCACGGTGTTTGGATCACGCTGGCAATGTCGTCCGCCCGCGGATCTTTGGGGCAAGCAGCGATCAATCCGCAAGAATGCTGTAACCAAAGCTGCAATAAGCTTGTCAAATAACGAACCACCCAAACGAGTGACGATCTCTTGGATCCTCCCGCGGCATGGCCGGGCAAGCCACGTGCGGCGGTACCCCTCTGGTGCGGATGGCCGGATCGCGGCCAGCCGTGACGGGCCAGGAGCAAGTCAACGTCGCCGTGGTTTGTTTTCGGACAACTCATTCAACGGGGGATCATTTGATGGCTGCCATGGGTTACCCAATGAGGCGCATTCGTACCCGCCGACCCTCGATGATCGAATTGGCCCTGGCTCTCTCTGTGATCGCCGGCCTGGCGTTCGTCAGTCTGCGCGTCAAGAACATGACCCCGGCCGAGAGCCCCGCCCAAACCGTCGAACAAACCGTGGCGGTGGTGAAGGCAGATGCCGTGCCGCTGGCGCCCGATACCACCGGCAGCAAAACACCCTGAGCCCGACCCTGGCTTAACCCGCTGCCGCGGACTCGAGGCTCGGGACGCCTCCGCCATCGCAACCGACATAACAACTGTCGGGAAGGCAGCCGACGGCAGGGAAATCCCGCTTGTCACCGAACATGAACTGACTGTCGTGGGTCATGGCGCTCGTCCGTATCGTGGGCCATAGCGCATCGCGCAGGAATTCCTGATCGGCGGTGTGGCCTGGAACATCGCTGCGGGACTCAAGATACCGTTGCGCCAATGGTCCTATCGCGGGAAGCGCCCCACGCACCCCGCCCCACATCCCGGGAAGGATAAGGTCGGCGTGATCGTAATGATCTCGCATCACATGGAAGTGGCGGTCCGAGGCCTGCCATTCTCGCACCGCGACGCATTCCCTGATGTTCAGCACCGTATCCACGTCGCGAACGATATAGCGATCGACCTGCTCGTCGTCGGCGACAAGGAAG
>JBEKGV010000793.1:0-2951 GCA_050012615.1 Acetobacteraceae bacterium
CCAGACTTGTAAACCGGCCCTCGGCCTTGCCCAGGCATCTCGCCGCCCAATGAGATTGATTAATAAGCTTTCATAACTACTGGGGGCGCGCAAGCGGTCTGGTCATTCAGCGGTCTGGTCAATCATATCCAGCGTAACGCAACACGATGATCGCCATTCGATGGTTTTCCTGGGCCTCAGGGCACGCGGCAGCTTCTCACAACAATTAAGAACTGCGCAAGGAAACGCCCCGCGGCCACAGGTAGGGTGCTCATAAGGACGGCGAGGGACGCTCCAGCGAAAGCCACTTCACCCGTGGCGCGCCATCCGGATACCGACACTAACCAGTCGTCAAACGTAGTCCTGCCAGCAAAAACCGGGGAGCCATATCATGAATAACCGTGAAAGTGCACTTAGAGTGCGATTTGGCCGCTTTCTCCTGGACTCGCATCGCCGCGAGCTTCTCGCGGACGGGGTGCCTGTGCCTATTGGCGGTCGGGCATTCGATATTCTGGCCGTACTGGTCGAGGCAGGCGGCCAGCTCGTCACCAAGGACGAGCTCCTGAGCCGCGTATGGCCAGGGCGGTTTGTCGAAGAGAATAGCCTCCAGTTCCAGATTTCGACGTTGCGTAAGGCGCTGGCGCATGATCGTGAATTTATCAAGACCATTGCCGGCCGGGGTTACCGCTTCATCGCGGACATCCTACCTTGCGTCGGTCCAGATGCTGCCTCGTTCCCGCGACGAGGCGACTCGCCACCTTCAGCGTTCCCAGCGGCGTTGTCCGATTTCATCGGTCACGACGGGGCACTCGCGGGGCTCGCGGATCTCGTCACGACAAATCGGCTGGCCGCGCTGGTTGAGGCAAGCGGTATCGGCGGGACGCGGCAGTGTGTGGAATCCAGTCGGCGCTTGCTGTCGGACCTCGCCAACGGGATGTGGGTCGCGGCGCCCGTGCGGTCGTCTAACCCCGAGTTCGTCTTCCCAGCCGTCGCGACGACGCTTCGGTTGGCTGACGATGGGCCGGCCAGTCCTGAAGGCGTCTCGGCAGCACTCGCCCCGAACTGCCTGGTGCTCCTGCTGTCTTTCAGCACTCTGGCCTTTGTGAGCCAGGACTGTGCTTTCGCACCACAGGATACTTTGCCTGTCGAAACGTCCAGGTCTCGTTTGACGCCGACGTCTTCCGCGACTTCCGACCTGACGCGTGCAGTTATGTAGCGACGGCTCGTTCGATCTGAGCCGCGCGGCTCTGGCCCCGAGGCACGAACCAGTCAACCGAACCCGGTCGGCCGTAGTGAGACGACGACGCGCGGCGCCAATCTCGCGCCCGCCGCGATAGTCATTTCACTCAGGGTTCGCGAGTGACAACCAGAAGGGTTTTTTGTCGTGCTTCACCAGGAGGGCCGCGAAACGATGCTTTTGCGATGACCGCTCCCGGAAGATGCGCAGCGCAGAGTCTGGATCAGTGACAGGCGTTTGCTGCACTTTCGCGACAATGTCGCCTTTCTGGATTCCGCTATCAGCCGCGGATCCCACAGGGTCGACCGACGCAACCGTCACGATCGGCTGACCATTTTCTCCGCGCGCGGAAGCCAGTTCCAGACCAAGCGTCCGCGGCCCATCGTTGTTGAGTACGATGGGGGACGCCGCGGAGGTCTGGGCCATGTTTGGGCCAGCCTAAAACAAGGCCGCCAACGGGATGATCGCCGAAGCATGGCGCGCCCAGTTCACGATTGCGCAAACCATGATGGTAGTAGCCTTATCTCCTGTCGCGATACTGGTTATCATTTAAAGCGAATGACGACGTTCGGGTCCAGTGCCGTCCTGTAGGGCCGCTCCTGTAGCGACCCGGACAGAATTCGCGGCGCCGGTGTTGTGTCACATACCCGGACAGAACTTCCGCGATAGCGATCGTCATGGCCAGATCCCGCGTATTGAACCGGGCGAATCATCATGACGGTTCGAGTGTATGGTGGCTCGCCTCGTACAAGAACCAGGCGCGCCGTTCCGTCTCGTCGATGAATACCTCCAACAGACTCGCGGTCGCCACGTCCTTCTGCTCGTCGATCATCTCGTGGGCGTGACGCATCCGCTTCACCAGCTCGCCGTTGTCCTCGCGCAGCTCCGCGAGCATGTCCCGCGGCGTGACATATCGGGCGTCGTTGTCGGCGATGCGTTGAGTGCGGGATATCTCGCCGATGGAATGAACCGTGAGCTGGCCTATCTTGCGGACCCTTTCGGCCAGTACGTCGGTCATCGCGAAGATTTGGTCGGATTGCTCGTCGAGCATCAGGTGGTAGTCGCGGAAATGCGGCCCGCTCATATGCCAGTGGAAGTTCTTGGTCTTCACATAAAGCGCGAAGACATCGGCGAGTAAGCCGTTCAGGGCAGCTGCTATATCGCGTGTCGCGTTCGCGCCGAGATCGGACGGAGTGGCGAGCGCCGGCGGCACGTCCTGTGTCTGATTTCGGTGGGCCATGGGAATCAATCCTTTTCTTACAAGGGTTCCTTGTCTTTCCGTGCGAGCACGTCGCCCGCCGCGCGTCGATTCTTCCATCGGCGCCGTTTGTCGTGTGGAATAAGTGCGGCGTACAACTACCGCGAACCCCTCCTTTCCATTGGTGGCAGAGCCCCACTTATAAGCGCTGTGCGATCGCTTTACCGGATGCTTTTGAATCGACGGATTCAAGGCCGCGAAGTCTCCGCTGTCCGCCGGAATATGACATGGTGCGACATCGGCAGACGTCGCGGTAGCAGCTGGCACTGGGAATCTCAGTATCACCTCGGTGCCGGCGAGAAGCGTCGATTGGCGCCAGACCACATCACCGCCCAGTACATCGGCGAGGCCACGGATGATCCTGCAACCCTGGCCGGCGCCTCGCGTGAGGTCGCCCGGCCCGACGCCATCATCCGCCACGAACAGCGCTGCCTCCTCGCAAGCCTGGTCGTGATCGAGCCTGATCTGTATGATACC
>JBEKGV010000794.1:0-2949 GCA_050012615.1 Acetobacteraceae bacterium
CGATGTCACGACGACCGGACTCAACAACGTCAACATCCAGATCACCAACTCATCCGGCACGGTGGTCCGTTCGCTGCCGGTGACCGGCAGCAGCGGAACGATCACGTTCGACGGCAACGACGGCAGCGGCAATGCGCTTCCGAACGGCCAGTACAGCGTGTCGCTGATCGGTACGAGCACCACCGCCGGAACCTCTGGGCAGCAGCAATCGGCCGGCACGCTCACCACGACCGGCACCGTCCTCAGCGTGGCTCAGGCAACCGGCGGCGCCTGGCAGCTGCAACTCACCAATGGCCAGTTGGTCACCGCGGGCTCCGTCACGCAGGTGCAATGAGCATTACTCGTCATGGCCTCCCCCGACTTGATCGGGGGATCTCCCGGCCACCTGGCGAGGCACGTGCGGCGATTGATGACCGGGTCAAGCCCGGCCATGACGCGTGGATTGGGGTGCTCGCCCTTTAAGTTAGCGCCTATGGGGTCAGGCCCGGCCATGACGCATAAGCATGAATTGTGGTGCGCATCCCGAATCACCCGTACAGCAAGCGCACGATCAAAACGTCGCGCACGCTGTTCGGCTGCAGTTCCTCGAGACTGGCGATCAGCGCCTGCTTCACCGCGCCCAAATCGGTGTGGCTTGGCTGCAGCACGCCGCGATCGGCCATCGCCATCAGCCGGCGCATCACCAGTTCCTTCAACCGCGGTTCCACCGCGCGCAAATCCGTCGCCGCCTCGGGCGTCGCTTCGATCGTGATGCTGATCACGGCATAGGACAGCTGCTCGTTTTTCTCCGGCAGGTTGATCGTGAACTCGCCCAAAGCGATGTAGGCCGGCCGCGGCGCGACATGCTCCTCGGCCCATGCCGTGGCGGGCACCAGCGGCGACACGCCGCACGTCAACCCCAACAACGCGAGAAAGCCCACACGGATCCGGCGAATCATGCCTTGTTTCCTCGCGAAAACGCCCGTCAGAACGGCGCGAAACGGTTGAACACATCCTGTCCCCAGGACGGCCGCTGCAGATCGGACGATACGCCGCGGCCGCCATAAGCGATGCGCGCCTCGGCGATCTTGTCCGAGCTGATCGTGTTATCCGAAAGAATGTCCTCGGGCCGCACGAGGCCGCGGATCTGCAATTGCCGCAATTCGTTGTTCAACCGGATTTCCTGGCTGCCGGCGATCTCCATGTTCTTGTTCGGCAGCACCTGCACGACCGTCGCCGCGACGTTGACGGTGATCGACTCCGTGCGTTTGATGTCGCCCTGACCCTGAGTACTATCGCTGCCCGCGCTGCTCATATTCGGATTTGTGGCGAGCAATCCCGGAAAGATGTGACCCAGCAACGACCCAAGTCCGGTGATCGAGCCGCTGTTCTGAGTCGTGCGAGCCAGATTGGTCTGATTGGCGAATTCCGCCTGCTCCTGCAGATTGACCGCCACGGTCAGCAGATCGCCCACTCCGCGCGCCCGCTGATCGCGGAAGAATGTCTTCGACCCTTGCCGCCACAGCGAGCCCGTCATCGCCGGCGGCAACGGCGGCACATCCGCCGCCGCGATCGAAGCCGCCGTCGCTTTCGTCTGCGGAATCTCTCCCATTGTGCCGGGACCGCTGATGTTGGGCGGCTTCTGGAAATGATCGAACGTATCGCAACCGGTAACCAGCATGGCCGAGACCATCGCCACCGAAGCCAGCAATCTTTCGCGGTTCATTGTTCGATCCTCATTTCGATCATTCCGTCGCCGACGACGATGCCGCGGATGGTGCGTCCGCTCGAGGTGTTCAGCACGCGGATCTCGTCGCCCAGAGCGCCGCTTTCCAGCGCGCGTCCGGACATCTCCATTTTCAGCGGGCCATTGTTCCACAGCACATCCACCGGAGTGCTCGCCAGTACGGCGGTCCGCGGCCCAATGTCTCGAATCGTTAATGGCCGATCGGCCGAAACCCGGAGCTTGATCTGTTGTCCGACGATGTCCTGATCCGCCGGCAGGGCTTCCGGCAACGGCCGCGGCAACGGAAGCGCTGCGATGTCGTCCTTGCGGATGATGTCGCCCGGCATCAACGCGCGCGTCGCGTGCCAGAAATCCTCGCTCCAGGCGGGCGAACCGCTCGCGAGCGCCAGCGCGGCGACCGCCGCGATAACGGTGGCGTGCCTGACATGCATGGCACGCCTCAATGTTGCTGAGTCGTCGTCTGCATCATCTGATCCGATGCATCGATGACCTTGCTGTTGAGCTCATAAGCGCGCTGCGCCTGGATCAGCGCGGTGATCTCCGTCACCACGTTCACGTTCGATGCCTCGACATAGCCCTGACTCAATGAGCCGAAACCGGGATCGGTCGGCATGCCCTGGATCGGATTGCCCGATGCGTCGGTCTCCAGGTAAAGGTTGCCACCCTGCGCATCCAGACCGGCTTCGTTCTGGAACATATACAAATGCAGGCGGCCGACCGTGGACTGCTGGCCGTTGGCCCCCGTGGCGATGACCTCGCCCGCCGAATTGATCGTTACGCTGGTAACGGTCGGGGCGATGGTGATCGCCGGCTGCACCGGGTATCCTTGGGCCGAAACGATCTGCCCGGTCGACGACATGCTGAAACTTCCGTCGCGCGTATACGCCGTGACGCCGCTCGGCAATTGCACACCGAAATAGCCGCGGCCGTTCACCGCGAGATCCAACGGATTGTCGGTCTCGGTCAAACTGCCCTGGGTCAGCACACGCGTTATGCCGGCGGAACGGACACCTAAGCCGATCTGCGTTCCGGTCGGCAATTCCGTTCCGGTGTCGGACGAAGAACTGCCGGCGTGCGTACTGGACTGATATAACAGGTCCTGGAACGACGCGAGGCTGCGTTTGAAGCCGGTGGTGTTGACGTTGGCGATGTTGTTGGAGATCACTTCGACCTCCGTTTGCATGGCCTGCATGCCGGTCGCGGCGATGCCAAGTGAGCGCATC
>JBEKGV010000795.1:0-2944 GCA_050012615.1 Acetobacteraceae bacterium
CTCATGCCGGCCATGGCATCTCTCCCAGGATTGAAATCATGTCTAACCGTCGCCTTTGGAGAAACTTGTCCAGGCGCCACCGCGGCCACCGGCATTTGAGCCGATCGCGCCGCCGGTCGATGATTGGATGTTTTGCTCACGGTCATTTTATGCCTCCGCTGATCTGTTTGTCGAAATGCCGTCAACCGGCCTTTTTCAATAACGCGGCGCTCGACGAGTCGATGTTTTCCACCTTCAGGACGGCGGCCGTATCTGCCCGGACACGCCGCAGTAAATCAGTATCATCTATCAGCGACACCCCGTAAGAAGGGATGATCTCTTTCAACTTGGGCAGCCAACCGTCGGCGGTCAATTCGTTGGGAAAGCATTTTTCCAACACGCTGATTGCGATGAACGCCGCCGTCGATGCTCCAGGCGAGGCGCCCAGAAGCGCGACCAGCGAGCGGTCTGCCGCGGCGACGAGTTCGGTTCCCAACTCCAGCGCGCCTCCGCGTTTGACGTCGGGCTTGATGATCTCGACGCGTTGCCCCGCGACCTGCAACTTCCAGTCGTCGGTCTTCGCGTTGGGGAAGTACTGGTCGAGTGCCGCCAAACGCTGACTCTCGGACTGAAGGACTTGCCCAATCAGATATTCCATGAGATCGAGGTTGTCGCGCGCAACAGAAAGTTCCGGCTTGATGTTGCCTGGTCTGACAGACTCGAATAAATCCAGGAGCGAACCGTGCTTTAAGAACCGGCTCGAGAAGCCGGCAAATGGCCCGAAGAGCAGCGAGTGTTGACCGCCTATCACCCGGGTGTCGAGGTGCGGCACCGACATGGGCGGCGATCCGTGCGGGGCTTTGCCATAGACTTTCGCATGATGGCGCTTGTTGATGGCGGGGTCGTCGCAGCGCAGCCAGATGCCACTGATCGGAAAACCGCCGTATCCCTTACCCTCCGGGATACCGGATTTCTGAAGCAGCGGCAGCGCGCCGCCGCCAGCTCCAATGAAAACGAACTTGGTCGTTACCGAACGCCGCTCGCCGCTCTTGACGTCGCCTACGTCGACGCGCCAGCGGCCGTCCTTCTCGCGGCTTATGTTTGTGACGCGGTTTTGATAATGGACGACGAAACCGGGGAGCGCGCTGAGATGATCGACAAAATGATTGGTCAGCGCGCCGTAATCGACATCCGTGCCCGTGACGATGCGTGTCGCGGCCAGCGGATCGTCACCGTTGCGTCCTTCCATCACTAAGGGAACCCAATCCGCGATTTGCTTTCTGTCCTCGCTATATTCCATGCCGTAATAGCAAGGGTGGGCCGCCGTTGCTTTAAATCGCTTTCTGAGGAACGATACATTCTCGGCGCCCCAGACGAAGCTCATATGGGGCACCGGGTGAATGAAAGTCCGCGGATCCTTGATCGAGCCCTTCTTGACGATGTAGGACCAGAGTTGGCGGGACAGGTCGAATTCGACATTGATCTGCAGCGCTTTTGATATGTCGATACTGCCGTCGGCCCGTTCGGGCGTGTAGTTAACCTCACAATTGGCGGCATGGCCGGTGCCGGCGTTGTTCCAGGAGGCCGAGCTCTCAAGCCCAGCCCCTTCCAGTGCTTCGAACATTTCGATGTTCAGCGATGGCTCGAGCTCCTTGAGAAGCACGCCAAGCGTTGTGCTCATGATGCCGGCGCCGATGAATACAGCGTCTGGTTCGCTGACGAATGTGTCGGGCATGGAAGTTCTCCTTGCGGCGTGGGTTGGGAATGTCTGTGTTGCCTCGCAAGCCCTCGATCAGGCCGAGACAGGTTGAGGCTTGCTCGCATGAAACGGCACGGCGGTCCCCGGTTGAAGGATTACGTATGCGCGGCGCCATGGCTGATCGTCGGTCAGCCGCCAGCTATGTCCGCCACCAATGGTATCTTCAGCCAACAGGATGTCGCCCGGGCGGATCAGGAAGTGCTCGCCTTCACGGGTCTGGAAATCCAGGGTTCCACTCAGCGTCACGACCAATTGCCTGATGGGCGCGGTATGCCAGGCGAAGGCGCTGCCGGAAACCGTCTCCTCAAAGGAGATCGTCGCCGTCGCCATTCTGGCGCTCAGGATGTCGCCATGCTTGCCCGGATCGAGGTCGATGACGCCCTCCTCGAAATGCGAGTTTCGATCATCTCCTGTCCAAATTCGTACACATCGGATCATGTGCCTGCTCCTGTTACGCTCGCTACTCTTCCTTTGCGTGAACCTCCAGCAACGGCTGAGCGCGGCTTGGTCGGACGAAATGGAACGACGGTAACTTGGTCAAGAATGGCGTAGAGGCGCCGCCAAGGTTGCTCGCCGCGCAGCATCCAATCGTGTCCCGCGATGGTGTCCTCAGTGAACAATATGTCGCCCGTGCGAAGCGTAAAGCGGCCGTCGTGCGTCGTGAATTCGATCGTCCCGCTCAAGGTGATGACGAGCTGCCGCGCCGGGTCCGGATGCCATCCGAGTTTTGGATCTGCATCCGTCTCTTGGAATGACACCGAAGCGATTGGAAACTTACCGCTTAGAGTATCGCTACGCGGGCCGGCCTTGAGATCGATCATGCCCTCCTCGAAATGCGAATGGCCGTCCGAACCGCTCCATAATTTGATGCATCGAATCATCGCTGTGCACTCCTCTATGCTCGGCGCGCGACCAATACTGCGCCGCCGCCGATATGACAGCTCCACGGTTCCGAACTGAAAGCCGTGGGCTCCACTCGATGTCATCTATTGAATTGATCTTTCGTCGACCATCTCAAAAAGCTTATGGTTGTCGCGGTAATCGACGTGAATGCCGACGACGACCGGCCCCGGCGTATCGAACGCTTTCTTCAGGACCGGAACGATCTCATCGGCCGTCCGAATCATGAGGCCCGTGGCGCCGAATGCTTCGGCATATTTGACCGGATCGACCGGACCGAAATCGCATCCGGACTTGCGGCCGTAT
>JBEKGV010000796.1:0-2944 GCA_050012615.1 Acetobacteraceae bacterium
AAGCCGGTGAATTTCATGGCTGGCATCAAGGGGAAGTCGTTCACCGTGGCGGAGCTGGCGGCGGCCGGTGTGAAACGGATCAGCCTGGCGACATCGTTGTACAGGGCGGCGATGACCGGATTGCTCGCGGCGGCGTCGGAGGTGCGGGATCACGGCACGTTTGGATACCTTGACGGAACGATACCGACGCCGGATTGGAACCGGTTCATGACCGGATGAGGGCGGCCGCTCCCCTGAAGTTCCCACCTGCCTCAAACTTCCACGCTAAGGATGCCCATGTCAGATACGCCACCCGATTCCCCGCCTGACCGCTTGTGCAACAATCCAGCCAGCCCATTCTATGACGAGGCGGCCCTGGCTCGCGGGATCGGCATTCGGTTCAAGGGGATCGAACGCACGAACGTCGAAGAATATTGCATCAGCGAGGGGTGGGTCCGCATGGCCGTCGGCAAGACGACGGACCGCCGCGGCATGCCGTTGACCATGAAAATGAGCGGCCCGGTGGAAGCCTGGTTTCGCGATACCGCCGGGGCGGCCGATACCGAATAAATCTCAGGAGGAAAGATGCAAGCGGCGCCAACGCCTCTGCCGTCCAATCGCCTGTACCGGTCCACGGATCCCGGTGCTCTCGATTTCACCACAACGGATGAAATGGCCCAACTGCCTGGGCTGATCCATCAACCGCGCGCCCGGGAGGCGATCGGCTTCGGCACCTGCATCAGTCAGCCCGGCTTCAACATTTTCGCGGTCGGCGACACCGCCGGCCGCGTGCGTGAATCAACTCGCCTGATGTTGGACGAGGCGGCGCTTGGCCAGCCGGCGCCGCCGGACTGGGTCTATGTCTACAACTTCGCCGATCCACAGCGGCCGAAGGCATTGTCGCTCCCCTCCGGCCGCGCGCCCGCGTTGCAGAAAGCGGTGCACGACCTGATCGAGGAATTGAAAGCCGCGCTCCCGGCCGTGTTCGAAAGTGAAGACTATCAGAAACAGCGGGGCGCGGCGGAGCAAGCGATTCAGGCAAAGGGTCAGGCGGCCTTCGCCTCGCTGAGCGAGAAGGCACAGGCGAAGAACATTGCCGTCGTCCGTACTCCCACAGGGTTCACTCTGGCGCCGTTGCGCGATGGCAAGATCGTGCCTCCCGCCGATTTCAACGCCTGGTCGCGCGAGGAACAGGTCGCGGTGCAAGAGGCCGTCGAGTCGCTGGAAAAAGAGCTGGAAGAGACGCTGCGCGGTATGTCGCGACTGGAAAAGGAACAGCGCGACGCCGTCCTGGCACTTCAGCGCGAAACCGCTCGTTTCACCATGGAACGACCGATGGCGCTGGTCAAAGCCACGTTCGCCGATCTGCCCGGCGTGTCGGCGCATCTCGATGAAATCACCAGCAATCTGCTGGAGAACGTGCAGCTGTTCACGGCACGGCAGGAAGCGGCGTCCGACCCGGTCGCGATCATGCGCCTCGATGGCGCGCTTGAGCGCTTCGAAGTGAACGTCATGGTCACGCTCGCCGACCATGGCCCGGACTCGCCAGTAATCGAGGAACTGAACCCGACGCTTGGGAATCTCGTCGGCCGCATCGAATATGTGCAGTTGCAGGGCGCGCTCGTCACAAATTTCCGCTTCATCAAGGCAGGCGCGCTGCATCGTGCCAATGGCGGCACCCTTCTTCTCGACGCCCGCGCCCTTCTGTCCGAACCCTACTCCTGGGCCGCGCTGAAGCGCGCACTGACACGGCGGGAAATCGTCATCGAGGACGTGACACGATTCGTCGGACTCACCACGACGGTGTCGCTGGAGCCCGATCCGATCCCGCTATCCGTCAAAGTGGTTTTGTTCGGCGATCGGTCGCTTTACTACATGCTCAGCGGGCTCGACCCGGATCTGTTGCGCCACTTCAAGGTACTGGCTGACTTCGACGACGAACTGACGCGCGACGTCGAGAGCGAAATGATGCTCGCACGCATGATCGGCGGCATGGCGAAACAGGAGGGTCTCAAACCGCTATCGCGCGACGCGGTGGCTCGGGTGATCGAGCATGCCGCACGGATCGCCGACGATCAGGACCGTCTTACTCTGCGTGTCGAATTGATCCGCGACCTTCTGACGGAGGTGAGTCATTGGGCTGGCGTCGCCGGACGTAAGATCGCCGAACGGACGGACGTCGAGCACGCGATCAGACAGCAGATCCAGCGCGCGTCACGTGTGCGCGATCTCGGACAATCGATGATACTTCGTCGCATCGCACTGGTCGACACCGCGGGCGCACAGGTGGGTCAGGTCAACGGATTGAGCGTGATGTCGTTGGGCGGATACATGTTCGGCAAGCCCTCGCGCATCACGTGCAGTGTGCGTCCGGGCGCGGGCCGCATCATCGACATCGAGCGCGAGGTCGAACTGGGTGGCCCGTTGCATTCCAAAGGCGTGTTGATTTTGTCCGGCTATCTGACCGGCCGTTACGGTCAGGAAATGCCGCTTTCGCTCAACGCCAGCCTTGTGTTCGAGCAATCCTATGGTGGGGTCGATGGCGACAGCGCCTCCTCGACCGAGCTGTACGCATTGCTGTCGGCGCTGGCGGGATTGCCGTTGCGGCAGGACATCGCGGTGACCGGCTCGGTCAATCAGCATGGCGTGGTGCAGGCGATCGGCGGGGTGAACGACAAGATCGAGGGCTACTTCGATATTTGCGCGGCGCGCGGGCTGACCGGGACGCAGGGGGTGATGATCCCGGCCAGCAATGTGCAGCATCTGATGTTGCGCGCGGACGTGATCGAGGCCTGTGCCATAGGAAAATTCTCGATCTGGCCGATCGAAACGATCGACCAGGGCATCGCGTTGCTGACCAGCCGCGAGGTCGGGGAGCAAGGGCCGGACGGAACCTATCCGGCGGGCACTGTCAACCGCGCGGTCGTCGACCGGCTGGAGAAATTCACCAAAGCCCGCAAAGAGG
>JBEKGV010000797.1:0-2943 GCA_050012615.1 Acetobacteraceae bacterium
TCCGGAATGAAACTCCCGGTTCCGATCACGTCGATCGGTGCGTTCGCGTCCGCCATCACTCTGCACTTCGCGGCGCCGAAACCCGATGACGCAACGATGCGGACCCGCTTGTAGCCGGCTTCGTTCAGCGCCTCCCGCATGCGCCAGATTGCCGCGGCGGAGACTCCCGTGCCGATCAGATGGCGTAATTCCGTGTCATCGCGGTAATGCCGGATCGCTCCCGGGGCGTGGCGCTCCAGCACGGCATAACTTTTCGCGGGATCGAGGCCCTCCAGGAAGCGCCCGCCGTGGGTATCCAATCGAAACGACAGCCGGCCGGACGCCGCGAGGTCAGGGAATCGCGCGCATACGGCGATCGCGTCGGTTATTTCCTGGCCAAAATAATCCGCCAACACGGTCATTGGTTCGTCTGGAAACGTCTCGCGAAACATCTCCGCCGCGCGCAGCGTGCTGCCGGCGTAACCGATCAGCGAGTGCGGCATCGTGCCGAAACCGCGCGGTGCACCAAACCAATGCGCGGTGCCGTCGTTGGCATTGCCGATGAAGCCGATCGCCCCCTCTCGCTTCGCCGCGGCGCTTCCGATCGAGCAGGCATAGGCCATCATGTCCTGCATTTCGGCACCGGCGCAATGGCGCGCTTCCATCGCCAGGAACGCGACATTCGGCAACATCAGGCTCATCTGCCAGGCGTTATGGGCGGCCACGCAGGGCGGCCCGATTTTTTGCAGCAGGATCGTTTCCATCTCTGACAGGTGCGACATGCTGCCGGTCAGATAGGCGAGAGGCTCGCCGGCGCCGACCCAGGCGCCTTCTTCGTTCGTCAAGGTCACCTCGGCTTCGATCCCCCGTTCCCTTGTGGCCGCCTCAATCCAGTTCACCATCATCCTGGGCGCGCATATCACCGGCCGGCGAAGAAAGATCGCATAAGTGACGCGCTTGTCCCCGAAGCGTTCGAGGATTTGCCTGGTTCGGGTAAAGTAACTATCCGTCCGGGCGGCGATATCCGCTCCAATCTTGCCGCGGTTATCGCCGCCTTTGGCCATGTCCTTACTGCGCCGCCATGGGAAGCGGCGCCGATGTTGGCGCACGCCGCCGCTTCAGTTCCTCGGCGACCAGGAAAGCGAGCTCAAGCGATTGTTCGGCATTCAACCGCGGATCGCAGAAGGTTTCATATCGTTCCGACAGATCCACTTCGGACAAACGCCGCGCCCCGCCTGTGCATTCGGTGACATTCTGGCCGGTCATTTCGATGTGGACACCGCCGGCCCAGGTGTTCTCGGCCTGATGGATGTCGAAGAAGCTGTGAACTTCGCTGAGGATTTCGTCGAAGTTCCGGGTCTTGAGTTTCGACTTGGTGCTGATCGTGTTGCCGTGCATCGGGTCGCACAACCATACGACCTTGCAGCCAGCGCGTTCCACGGCACGCACCAGTGCGGGCAGCCTCGAGCCAACTTTTTCCGCGCCCATGCGGCTGATCAGAGTGATACGGCCCGCTTCGTTCGCGGGGTTGAGGATGTCCAGGATCCGTAACAAATCATCTGGCTCCTGGGACGGTCCAACCTTCATGCCGAGCGGGTTCTTCACGCCGCGCAGAAATTCGACATGCGCGCCCTCGGCCTGCCGTGTGCGATCGCCAATCCACAAAAAGTGCGCCGAGCAGCCGTACCAATCGCCGGTAGTGGAATCGATTCGGGTCAGCGCCTGTTCATAAGGCAACAGCAACGCTTCGTGGCTGATGTAAAAATCCGTCTCGCGCAGGTCTCGGGTTGTGTCGCTGGTCATGCCGCAGGCGGTCATGAAGGACAGCGTCTCATCGATGCGGGCCGCGAGGTCGCGATACCGTTCCGCCAGCGGCGAGGCCTCGACAAATCCGAGGTTCCAGCGATGCACTTCGTGCAGATCGGCATAGCCGCCCGAGGCAAAGGCACGCAGCAGATTCAGTGTGCTGGCGGACTGGAAATAGGCGAACTCCATCCGGGCCGGATCGGGGACACGCGCGGCCTCGGAGAAATCAGGTCCATTGATGATGTCGCCCCGGTAACTGGGGAAAGTGACGTTGCCCTGCACTTCCATATCCGAGGAGCGCGGTTTGGCGAACTGCCCCGCCATGCGACCCATCTTCACCACCGGCAATGAGGCACCGAATGTCAACACCACCGCCATCTGCAGCAGAACCCTGAACTGGTCGCGAATGATGTTGGCGGTGAAGTCGGCGAAACTCTCCGCGCAATCGCCACCTTGCAACACGAACGCGCGGCCTTCGGACACACGAGCGAGTTGCTCCTTTAAACGGCGTGCCTCGCCGGCGAACACCAGCGGCGGGTATTTTCCGATCCGCCGCTCCATTTCGTTCAGCTTCACGGGATCGGGATAGATCGGCTGCTGACGGATCGGGCTATCGCGCCAGGTGTTCGGCGTCCAGGCGGCTCGGGTGGTCCCAAGGGAGGTGGTGTTCATCGCTGGTCTCCTCGCGGAGCGTTATGTCGCGGATCGGCGGATTTGGCCAATCCCGGGGTTTCCTCATCCGGCTGAGGCAGCGGAGGGGGCGGCATGGCAGGTTGCGAGATCACATCGAAGTCTGGGGTTGGCTGCGGCATCGGAAGCTCCTTTGGGTTGGGAGACCACCAGTGCGGAGCGGGGATTTGAGATGCCGGAGACCCGGACAAAAAAAAGCCGCCCTGAACTGGCGGCCTCGGGTTTTGCTACGAGCGTAGGTCCCTGACCGCCGGTGCATACCAGCGGTACCAAAATCGAGAGATGGGCAAGGGCGGGATCGTAGCCATGGCAGGCTGTTAGCCGGAGTAGCGCGATGAGGCAAGAGGCCTGGTTAACAGAGGCCTGGTTCGCGTGGGTGCGCTAATACGCATTTTGCTCGACCACATGTCTGGAACGGTGAACGCTTCAGCGAACCAGTGTGATGCGCGCGACACCATCGGCGAGCGT
>JBEKGV010000798.1:0-2941 GCA_050012615.1 Acetobacteraceae bacterium
TTTGTCCGCCTTTTCCGACGCTCTCGGCGATACACGGACGATGCGTTGGCCGCGAACATATATCGGGGCAGCGTGTTTGACCAATGATCCGGCAGTTCTCATGTCGGTGTCGATTCAGTGGTCCCGGATTGTTTTTGACCACGTCGGAACGGAGCCATCGCTTTTCAGGCCGTGCATCGACGCCCAAAGTTGGCCGTCGACCAGCACATGGCGTCACATGCGACGCGGAATGTAGTTCGTGAGTATCGCCGCCGCGAGCATCATCGATCCGCCCGCGATGAACACCGACGGCAACCCGAAAACCGTCAACAGCAACGCGCAGACGGTCGGCGGCCCGAGTTGCGCGACGTCGCGAAAACTGACGAACACGGTCGTCATTTCCGGGCGTTCATGCGCCCGTACCGTTCGGAGAAACAGCAGGTTCCCCGCACCGTCGATTGTTTCGGTTCCGAGCGCCGCCAATGCCAACAGGCAGGCGCCCAGCCAGGGCAGGCCGAATGCGAGAGCAGCGCAGATGCTCAGAACGCCAGCGCCGGCATATCCCGCGCGCAACAGGGAACGGAGCCCGAAACGACGACCGACCCAACCCCAGATCGGCACGAGCCAAATCCAGCCGGATCCGATCGATACCACAATGCCGCCGACCTCGGTGCCCAACCCCGACGTGACGGCGAAGATGGGAGTATAAATGTAAAACAGGTTCCACCATGACGACCTCGCGGCGGCGAGCGTCCAGGCGAGTCGCAATCGAGGTTGAGCGAAAAAGCGGCGAACAAGGCGCGCTGGGTTCGACGACATCTGGGCTGTCGCGCCTGGCGTGCCGCGCTCGACCGGCCGCATCGACCAAAAAATGGCCAGCAGTACGACCGCGGCAACTCCCGCGATCCAAAACGGCGCGGCGAACGAGACGTTGTTACTCACATGAACGCCCAGCCACGGCCCGACGGTCCAGGGTCCGGCGATGGCGAAGATCCGGATCGGTTCGAAGTGGCGGAGCGAACGGCGCGGAACGAGATCAAGCAAGTAAAGCTGACTGGTGATCTCGGTGCACGCGAAGGCGAACGTGCTGAGCACCAGGCCGCACGCCAGGAAGGGCACGTCGTTCAAAGCGAAGAGGATACTGCTTCCGGCGAGCGACAGCGCGCCCAGAGTAAAGACTGACCGTCTGCCAATCGCTCCGACAAGGAACGGAATACTGAATCGGCCGGCCACGGCGATCAGTCCGGCGCCGACATAAAGCAGCGTGACCGTCCGGGCGGCGCCCAGAAGATGAAGCGCTTCAAGGGGAACAACGGTAAGCAGGATTGCCTGCGCCGCGCCCGGGACAACGAACAGGCTCAGGAGCGCCATCGCACGCCTGCGCGGCAGAGTGCCGATTGTCGCGGGAACGATCGCACGGCCGATCATGGCGGCCGAATTCGCCTATCCAGCCCCGACTTGGCATGCTTCGTCTGGCGGCGCATCGATCCTCCCCATGTTGGCCCGCAGTTGAGCGGTGTATAAACCGTTTCGGACGGAGGGCATCGCGCCGGCGTGGCGGGCACGACAGGGGAGGATCTTCCATGCGCTGGCGCAGGATCCTGGTGATCGTTATCGGCTTGCTGGTTGTCCTGCCGATCGGGGGGATCGGCATTTTCATTGCCAGCTTCAATCCGAACGGCTGGAAGCCGCGCATTCAGAATGCGGTGATGAGCGCAACGGGCCGCGAACTGTCGCTGAACGGGCCAATCTCGTTGAAATGGTCACTGGTGCCGACAATCGAGGCACGCGATGTGGCGCTCGCCAACATCGACGGCGGCTCCCGGCCGCAAATGGTGACCGCGCAAAGCATCGAGGCGGAGGTCGCCTTGGTGCCGCTGCTCTCGAAGCGCATCGAGATACTTCGGCTAACCATGATCAAGCCGGACGTTCTGATCGAGACGACACAGGCCGGTCGCGGCAACTGGGTGTTCATCAGGCCGGCCGCGCCAAACGCCACGCCGGCAGCGGACACGTTGCCGGAGAAGCCGATGAAGATCGACGTCGAATCGATCATGGTCGAGGACGGCACGTTGAGCTGGCGCAACGGCATCACGGGGCAGAGCGTCACGGGTACAGTGAATTCGCTTCAGTTGCTTGAACCAGACGGGACGTCCCCGGTGACGTTCCAGTTCGTCGCGACCTATGCCGGAACCCGGTTCGAGGCGAAGGGCGAGACCGGTTCGACGTCGCGGTTGCATGATGCGGCGGCGAAGACGCCCTGGCCGGTGAAGCTGGCGGTCAACTCAAACACAGCGGCGTTGTCGCTGGAAGGACAATCCGCGACACCGCTGGAACCGGCGAGCTTTTCCGGCCAGGCCAGCGGGAGGCTGGCCGATCTGACGCTTCTTCAACCGTTCGTTCCAGGAGCGACGCTGCCGTCGGTTCACGGATTAAGCTTCAGCGTCAGTGTCGCGGATGGTGGGCCGCCGCTTACGCGGATCACCGATCTCACGCTGCGTGCCGGAGCGTCCGATCTGTCCGCCTACGCACCGGGGTTGACCCTGACAAAGGTGGATATTCGGGCGCCACGGGCGGATCAACCGGTCACCGTGGAGGCGGCGGGCAACTACGCTGACGCGCCGCTGACCATCTCAGCGACGCTCGGCGAGCCCGCTGCACTGATAGGCGGGCAGGCATTCCCGGTGGATGCCTCGCTCGCGATAGCGGGGGCCACGGCGACGGCGAAGGGCACGCTGGCCGATCCGACGCGTTTGGCCGGGGCGGAGCTTGCGGTGAGTGCTCGCATTCCGCTGCTGGCGCCATTCGCGGCGTTGCTACGGCAGCCGTTGCCGGTCGCGAAGAACATTGCCTTCGACGCCCGTCTTGCCGAGGCGCGGGGCGGGTTCGCCAAAGGCATCGAACTGAGGCAAGCGATGCTGACCTTGCCGCAGGGCGACATTGCCGGCGATGTGTCGTTGGG
>JBEKGV010000799.1:0-2933 GCA_050012615.1 Acetobacteraceae bacterium
CGTTACGCACGAACTTGCTGGTCGAGACCCCGACGCTCGCCGTCTGCGGCGCGATCGGCTTGCCGATCTCCGCGCCCACCGAATTGAGCGTCGGCAACAGCAGCAAGGGGAAGCCGAGCACCTTGCCGACCAGCGCCTGGAACGTACCGAACATGGCGTTGGTCGAGGTGTTGCTGCCCGACAGCGCGACGCCGATGAAGCCGAGGATTGGAGCCACGACGATAAAGGCCGGGCCGATTTTAGAGAACGCACTCGCGAGCGAGCCTGCCATGCCCGAATAGTTGAAGACATAAGCAAGCCCGAAGATGAACACGCCGACGAGGCAGGCGCCCCACATCTGCGCCCAGGTCTTGGCGAAGATTTCGCCAATCTGACGCAGGCTGACCCGCATCACGACCACCGTGATGATCCATGACGCCAGAATGGCCGTACCGCCAACGAAGGGCGTCCAGTTGAACGCCGCGGAGATCTTCGCGCCCGGGGTGATCGAGGAACTGGCGGTGACGACCAATTGCACGAGGCGGATCGACGGCAGCTGCGACCAGGGTCCGGTCCAGGCGACGACGATCACGACAAGCACGGCGATCGGCAGCCAGGCCGAGATGATGTCCCTTCCGGACAAGCCGTGCGCGACCGATCGCGTGTCGCCTGAGGCCCGTCCGCCGCCATAGCTCATGACATGCGCCGGCTGCCAAACCTTCAGGAGAAGCAGGAGCGCGACGAAGCACACGATGGCGCCGGCGATATCCGGGAGATAGGGCCCGAGATAAACCGCGGTCGGCAATTGGCCTCCGATGTAACCGAGCGAGCCGACGATCGCGAGCGGCCACGCCGACCACATGCCTTTGCGGCCTGACACCAGATAAAGCAGAATCCACGGCGGCAGCAGCGCGAGGATGGCGACGATCTTGCCGACCGACGCCGAGTAGATCGGCAACAGCTCCTGGAACGGCACGCCGAGCGTTCCCGCGGTCACTGTCGCCAGCGCGATGATCGGCGCGCCCAATGCGCCATAGGAGACCGGCGCGTTATTGGCGATCGCCGCGACCCGAATGGCGTCGAGATCGGGGATGCCGATGGCGATTAGAATCGGCGCGACGAACGCCCAGGGATAGCCGAAGCCCACCAGCCCTTCGAGCAAGGCGCCGAAGGCCCAGGCGAACAGGATCGTCTGCACCCGCACGTCGCTGGTGCCGTGCTGCAACAGCCAACGCCGGAGCTTATCGAACGCCCCGGTCGCGATCATCGTGTTGAACAGCATCACGCCCCAGAACGTGATCCAGTCGACATTCCATACGCCGGTGGCGGAGCCGTAAAGATAGGCGCGCACGCCGTCGTCGAGCGGCATCTGCCACACCCAAAGTCCGAGGAGGAAGGTGACGACCGACCCGATCAGTGTCGCGAGCCAGGCCGACATCCGCAGCACGGCCAGCAGGAACAGCAGGAAAACCACCGGAATAAGCGCGACCATCCAGGTCACGAACAGATTCCCCGTCGGATCGAGGATTTGCGTAAACATCGAAATGCCCTCCCCTTGGCGCGCTTGGGCGGCGCCTCTTGCGTCGATCTGAGCCCTCTCGACGTCCGCTGGCTTCGGCCGAAGGTCCGGCCCGCCGCGGTAACGCCGGGCGCGACATCAATCGAACGAGATTATTTGTCACCCCCTGCCCAAACTAGGCTATTCCCGCGACGCGCGCTATTGGGCGGCCAAGAATGTCTTGGCTAATCCACCAAGCGAAAGCCGATCCTGTGTACCGCCGCCTATGATCGCGCTGTGACCATGGCAAAGGCCGTTTCTTCGCCGGCCCGACCTGGACCGAGCGGGTGCCAATCCCGATATTAAGCGGATCGGCGCGTCATCGGGACTGGCGTGCTTTTGCGAAAAACACCCACGGAGGTCGATCATGAAGGCGAATATCGACGGACACGTCATCGCCCAGAGCGACGACATCGTCGCCAGCGGTGGCTACCAGTATTTCCCGCAGGCCGCGGTGCGCATGGATTGGCTGGAAAAGACGGAGAAGACCGAAAGCGACCTGGCCTGTCCGCATGGCGTGCAGTTCTATGACGTCGTCGTCGACGGCAAGCGCCACAAACGCGCCGCGTGGTCCTACGAATCGCCACGGCCGCAAATGACGCAGGTCGGCGGCAGGTTCGGCTTCTGGGAAGATGTCGAGGTGGGGTGACGACCACCCCGCTTGATCGCGGATAGGGCGCCGTTGCGCCGCGTCGGCCGCAGCCGGTCGTGTCACCGCCCGCGCTACCCGGTGCTCTGCGCGGAGGCACCCGGCAGCGGCATCCGAACCAACACCAGTCGCCGCGACCCTTACGGGGCTGGCGACTGGAGTTCTTGCGGCTTGCGATCGACCGTGTCGGGAAGCTTAGACCGGCTGCTGGCGTGTCAGTCTAGGTGCTCTCGCCGCCGGCATCCGAGCTGACCGGCGCCGCTGGCCACAGCGGAGCAGCCTCAGGGATCGGCGCAGGGGCGGGCTTCTTCGCCGGCGTCTTGCGCTTTGGTGCGGCCTTCTTCGCCACGGCTTTTGGTGTCGCCTTCTTCGCGGCCTTCACGGTCTTTTTCTTCTTCGCCGGAGCCGCTTTTTTCTTCGCTACGGTTTTCTTCTTCGCCTTGGTTTTCGCCTTCGCTTTTACCTTCGATTTCGACTTCTTCGCCATGATCGTCCTCCCGATCTAAGCTGCCAATGTCCAAACACGTCGGCCCCCTCGGAGACCGGCATTGCCCTACGCGCCGAGCGAGCCCCCTGCTCAACTCGCTGCCGTGAACGAACGCATCGCCGCAGGCGGCCGATGCTCCCGAAGCGTCGGCGGACATGTCCCGCCAGTCGCCCAATCGATCAACTCGACGGTATGCACGGCCGGAAGATCCGTACCCCCGGCGATCTGTGTGATGCAGCCGATATTACCCGCTGCGATCA
>JBEKGV010000800.1:0-2931 GCA_050012615.1 Acetobacteraceae bacterium
CGTCATGGCCGTTGCTACCCTGTCACGGCCGTTGCCATACCGTCATGGCCGGGCTCGACCCCATAGCGCTAATTTAAGGCCGATGCACGCCGCTTTTCTCGTCATGGCCGGGCTTGACCCGGCCATCTGGCGAGGCACGTGCGGCGATTGATGGCCGGGTCGAGCCCGGCCATGACGCGTAAATTGAGGTGCGGGGCTCTTAACTTAGCGCCTATGGGACTTGACCCGGCCATCTATCAAGGCATGTGCGGCGATAGGTGGCCGGGTCAAGCCCGGCCATGACGCGGGGATGTGTCGTGTTTCCACGAATACTGGCCCGTGAGACCATGCGGCTCGTCTCAGCTTGAGTCGCCCGCCCGAGGCACGGTCCAACTTAACGTTTCGGGTTGAGTTTCGTAGCTTGTGACGCCGTCAGAAATGACAACCCATTGCTGCGCGCTACGGGTCCAGAAATGGGTCGCGGGAGCAAGCCACGACGTATCGTCCAAGGTCCCGGGTTTGACATTGCGGTTGGGATAACTCGCCCCGCCAGGAACATGGTAGAGCCTCGTGCCGCAGTCGGCGCAGAACCAGCACTCCATCGTCTTCGTCGGGCTGGTCTGGCGGGCGAACATATTCGGTGCACCCCGCGTGATGCGGAAACTTTCCTTGGGAATGACCGCCGCCATGGCGAACGCCGATCCGGATTGCCTCTGACATTCGGTGCAATGACAGGCGTAGACCGTCACCGGAGGTCCGGTGACCTCGTACCGGACCGCTCCGCACTGGCATCCACCGGATTGCGGGAAATTCATCGTCGGCTGTCCCTGGAGTTGCTGGCATCCGCGTAGACCCGATCGCCAATATTAGGTTACTTCAGACCTGGGCGCCACCCGGGCGGCCACCCCTCGACCTGTCGGGGCTGATCGCCTAACGTGTGGCGTGAAGCCGTCCCCGGTTGTCGCGACCAGGGGGGACGGCAAGGCAGATATTGGGAGCCATGATGCCAGGTCTCACTTATTCCGCGCCCACGACAGTGGACGATGCGGTCAAGCTTCTTGCCGGATCATCCGGCCTCGCGAAGGTTTTGTCCGGTGGGACCGACCTTTTGGTGCAATTGCGTTCCGGCCGGATGAAGCCGGAACTGATCGTCGATACCAAGAAAATTCCCGGGATCATGGACATCCGTGAGGAAGGCGGAGCCTTCGTCGTTGGCGCCGCCACTCCGGGTGCCGTGGTCGAGGCGCATGCCGGAATGAACAAGGCCTGGCCCGGTGTGGTTGAAGCGCTCGATCTCATCGGTTCGACACAGGTGCAAGGCCGTTGTTCGCTTGCGGGCAACTTGTGCAATGCCTCGCCGGCCGCTGACTCGGTGCCCGCTCTGTACGCCGCCGGAGCGATCGCCGTCGTCGTTGGTGGCAAGGGCCGCCGTGAAGTGCCGGTCGAGCAAATCCCGACCGCGCCCGGCCGCACCAGCCTCGCCAAGGACGAGTTCATCCTCGAGTTCAAATTCCCGCCGCGCCCGCCGCGGTCCGGCGATGCCTACCTGCGGTTCATTCCGCGGACGGAAATGGACATCGCGGTGGTCGGCTGCGGCATCAGCGTGACGCTCGACGAGAAGGGCGTCTGCACCGCCGCCCGCGCGTCATTGGGAGCGGTCGCGCCAACTGTGCTGCTTGTGAAGGAGATGTCCGATGCGCTGATCGGGCATACCCTCGACGATGCCACGCTGGCTGCTCTGGACAAGGCCGCGCAGGCCGCGTGCAAACCCATTAACGACAAGCGCGGAACGATCGAATACCGCACCAAGGTCGCCGGCGTGCTGGCACGCCGCGTGGCGAAGATCGCGTTCGATCGCGCCTCCGGCAAAACTGTAAAGGCTCACTGACCCATGGCAAAACAATACGTTTCAACAACTATCAACGGCGAAACCGCCGAGTATCTCTGCGAGCCGCAGCAGACTCTGCTGGACGTGCTGCGCGACGTGGTCGGACTGACCGGCAGCAAGGAAGGCTGCGCCTCGGGTGACTGCGGCGCGTGTTCGGTGCTGATCGACGGCACGCTGGTTTGCTCCTGCCTCGTGCTCGGCGTGGAAGCTGACGGCAAGTCTGTCACGACCGTTGAAGGGATCGCCCAGGGTGAGAAGTTGCACCCGGTGCAGCAGAAGTTTTTGGAGCATGCGGCGCTGCAGTGCGGCTTCTGCACCCCCGGCCTGATCGTGGCCTCGAAGGCATTGCTCGACGCCAATCCAAACCCGACTGAAACCGAGGCGCGGTATTGGTTGGCTGGTAATCTGTGCCGGTGCACGGGCTATGACAAAATCATTCGCGCGGTGATGGACGCCGCCGCGGTCATGCGAGGAGAGGCCTCCTGATGAACTACATCGATTCAAACCTGAAAGTCGTCGGCACGCGTCCCATTCGTCCCGACGGCGTCGACAAGGTCACCGGCCGGGCCGTCTTCGCCGCCGATACGAGGGCGTCCGGCATGCTGTGGGGCAAGATCCTGCGGTCGCCGCACGCGCATGCCCGGATCGTGTCGATCGACACGTCGAAGGCCGAGGCTCTGCCCGGCGTGCGCGCCGTCGTGACATCGGCCGACTTCCCGAACATCCCCAGCGAGGAAGCGTTCGTCGGCGAAGGCCCGATGAATTTTCGCGATTTGTCCTGCAACGTTATCGCGCGCGATAAGGCGTTGTATGAAGGCCATGCGGTCGCCGCCGTCGCCGCCACCACGCAGGCGATCGCCGACGAGGCATTGGCGCTGATCGACGTGAAATACGACGTGCTGCCGTTCGTTATCGACGTCGAAGAGGCAATGGCCGACAACGCTCCCATTCTGCACGAAGACATGTTCACGGCGGGTGTGAACCCGAAGCCCACGAAACCGTCGAATGTGGCCAAGGTCGTGACCTTCAAGAAGGGTGACGCCGAGGCGGGCTTCAAGGACGCC
>JBEKGV010000801.1:0-2905 GCA_050012615.1 Acetobacteraceae bacterium
GGGCTTGACCCCATGGGCGCTAAGTTAAGGGGCGAGCACCTCAATTCATTCGTCATGGCCGTCCCCCGACTTGATCGGGGGATTGACCCGGCCACCTATCGCCGCACTTGCCTCGCCAGATGGCCGGGTCAGGCCCGGCCATGACGAGAAAAGCGGCGTGCATCGGCCTTAATTTAGCGCCCATGGGGCCTGACCCGGCTATGACGAGAAAAGCAGGGTGCGATCTTAATTTGGCGCCCATGGGGCTCGACCCGGCCATCTCTCGCGGCAATGTGCCTGAACAGATGGGGGGCCGGTCCACCCATGACGACTTCGGAATAAGCCGTGGTCCACGGAAACGATCGTGGCGCGGTCATCGGATTTGGAGACGTTGATGGGGAAGCCGACCGGATTTCTTGAAATCGAACGCCACGATCGCGGCTATGAAAAAGCCGCCGAGCGGGTGAAGAACTTCAAGGAATTCACCAAACCTCTACCCGCCGAGGAACTGACAGGCCAGGCGGCGCGCTGCATGGATTGCGGCATTCCGTTCTGCCACAATGGCTGCCCGGTCAACAACATGATTCCGGACTGGAACAATCTCGTCTATCGCGATCAGTTCCAGGATGCGCTGACGGTCCTGCACTCCACCAACAATTTTCCGGAATTCACCGGCCGGATTTGTCCCGCTCCATGCGAGGCGTCGTGCACGCTGAATATCGACGACACTCCGGTCACCATCAAAACCATCGAGTGTGCCATTGTCGATCGTGGCTGGGCGGAAGGCTGGATAGTGCCCGAACCGCCATCGCGCAAAACCGGCAAGCGTGTCGCTGTCGTTGGATCCGGACCCGCCGGTCTCGCGTGTGCGCAGCAATTGGCCCGGGCCGGTCACTCGGTGACGCTGTTCGAGAAGAACGATCGTATTGGCGGTTTGCTGCGCTATGGCATCCCCGACTTCAAAATGGAAAAGCATCTGATCGATCGGCGCATCGCACAGATGGAGGCCGAAGGTGTTGAATTCCGCAACAATGTCGAGGTTGGCGTCGCGGTCGCCGTCGACTCGCTGCTGGCGGAATACGATGCCGTCGCGTTGACCGGTGGCGCCGAGTTGCCGCGCGACCTGGCCATCCCGAGCCGAGCGTCGGCCGGCATTCACTTCGCGATGGATTTCCTTACGCAACAAAATAAGCGTGGCGCCGGCGACGATGAAGCAACGGCCTCCGGAAACAATCCGATCTCGGCCAAGGGCAAGCACGTCGTGGTGATCGGCGGCGGCGATACCGGCTCGGACTGCATCGGCACCTCGGCGCGGCAGGGCGCGGCCTCGATCACGCAGATCGAGATTATGCCGAAGCCGCCCGAGAAGGAAAATAAAGGCATGGTCTGGCCCGACTGGCCGAATAAGTTGCGTTCCTCCCACGCGCATGAAGAAGGCGTCGCGCGGGACTGGTCGGTTCATACCAAAGATGCGGTCACCGAGAACGGTCGCGTCGTCGCGTTGGACTGCGTCTATGTCGACTGGACCAAGGGCGATGATGGCCGCATGCGAATGGTCGAAGTGGCGGGCAGCGATTTTCAACTCAAGGCCGATCTCGTGCTGCTCGCGATGGGCTTCCTTGGTCCGCACCGCAACGCATTGCTGGAACAGGCCGCCGTGGCGCTGGATCAACGCGGCAACGTCGCCGCGAACACCATCGAATACCGGACGTCCCGGGAAAAGCTGTTCGCGGCCGGGGACATGCGCCGCGGCCAGTCGCTGGTCGTCTGGGCTATTCGCGAGGGACGGCAATGCGCACGCTCGGTGGACCAGTTCCTGATGGGAACGACCTCGCTGCCGCGATAGGCCATTCATGTTGAATTGGCGTCCAACTCTCGCGTTTCTGTTGACGGTTGCGTTCATCGTCCGCGGGGCCGCTTCGCCGCCTGTCCCGACGCCAGATAACCCGTCCAGCTTGCACTACAAAGCAGTGTTGGCCGCGGGAGACTGGAGTTCTCCCGCGTTCGACCACGCGACGGAAGCCGTGCGGGACTGGCTTCTCGCCCGCCAGGTCGCATCCGATGACATTCAAAGGTTGAGTGCATCCCGCGCCGTGATCGCACACGACGGCCTGCGCCCGGCGAGCCTGGACCATGTTTTGTCCGCGATCGAGCACCTCCATCCAGCGCCCGGCCAGGCTTGTTTCGTCTTCGCCACCTCGCATGGTGCGTATCAGGACGGGCTTGTGCTCGTCCCCTCCGAGAATTTTCTGACGCCTGCCGCGTTGAACACCGCTCTGAATGACGGATGCGGCAACGCACCGACCGTGGTGATCATTTCAGGATGCTTTTCCGGCAGCTTCACGAAGGCTCCGATGGCTCGCGAAAACCGCATCGTGCTAACGGCTGCC
The DNA here is from genome assembly GCA_050012615.1 of Acetobacteraceae bacterium. Lineage (GTDB taxonomy): Bacteria > Pseudomonadota > Alphaproteobacteria > Acetobacterales > Acetobacteraceae > Rhodopila. The sequence goes on from JBEKGV010000801.1 coordinate 2,370, forward strand.
CGCGAGGACCGGCCGTCATTCGGCTGCGGTACCGGGTCCCGGTACACGTTCTACGATCGCTGCTTTCTAAGAGCGATCGATCGTTCCGCGAACTGGCGGGCCGCCTACGACACGATCCGAGCCTGCGTCTCGGCGCGGGAGAACGCGCTGCATTTCCAGCCTTCCGAACCGCAGGCCTGGTTCGGAGAAGCGGTGAGAGACCTGCCACTTTCTGGGCTGCCCTCTTAAGATCACACGGCCCGCCTCACGAAATTTCCCGCGGCCTCGATCGCGCCGGCCTCTACGAGGTCGATGTGGCCGGCGTCAGGAGCGATCCACAACTCCTTTGGGAGCGCTGCCGCCGCATGGATCGTTCGCCCCATCGTAACCGGAACGATCCGATCGCGTGTGCCGTGCATCACCAGAACGGGCGAGCGCACTTTCGCGACAATGCGTAATGAATCGAATCGATCCAGCAACAGCCATCCCACCGGGGCGAACGGAAACCGCAGGCGCGCCACGTCGGTGATGCTTGTATAAGGTGCCTCCAGCAGTAC
>JBEKGV010000802.1:0-2901 GCA_050012615.1 Acetobacteraceae bacterium
GGCCAGATTTCACGCATCACCTGCTCCAGCGTCACCTTGCCGACGGCACAGCCTACGAACAGTATCGCACCGACGGGCGGATGGCACAGGCCGATCCCGAGATTGAGCAACATGATCATCCCGAAATGCACCGGATCGACGCCGAAGTTCACCATCACCGGCAGCAGGATCGGCGTGACGATCAGGATCGCCGGCGCCATGTCCAGCAGGCAACCGAGCACCAGCAACATCACGTTGATCATCATCAGGATCACGTTCTTGTCGTGCGAAAACGTCAAGAAGAACGCCGTGATCTTCGCCGGCACCTGCATCAGCGCCATCATGTAGCCAACCGAGGACGCGAACGCGATCAGCGTCATCACCATCGCCACCGTGCGCAATGTGCGGTGCACGAGCGCCGGCAGGTCGCTCCACCGATAGTCGCGATAAACGAACATGGTGACGAAGAAAGCCCAGACGCACGCTACCGCTCCGGCCTCGACGGCCGTGAACACACCGCCGAGGATACCGCCCAGAATGATGATCAGCGTGATCAGTCCCCAGAACGCGTCCAGCGCCATTCGCGCGCCGACCCGCAATGGAACCGGCTCGCCCTTGGGATGACCGTTACGGTAGGCTATCACGAGGCACAGCACGATCAACGAGAAGCCGAGCAGCAAACCCGGCACGATACCTGCCAGGAACAGACTGAAGATCGAGATCGTCCCGCCGGTCGCCAGCGAATAAATCACCGCGTTATGACTGGGCGGTATCAGCAGCGCCTGAACAGACGAGGTAATCGTCACATTGGTGGCGAACACCCGGGGATAACCCGCTTTCTCCATCTGCGGGATCATCACCGATCCGACCGCGGAAATGTCGGCGACCGCCGAGCCGGAGATGCCGGAAAGGAACGTTGTCGCGACGATGTTGACCACCGACAGCCCGCCGCGCAGGCGCATGAAGCCCACCAACACGTTGGCGAAGTCGACGAGACGCCGCGCCATCCCGCCCTCGGCCATGATGGCGCCGGCGAGCACGAAAAACGGGATCGTCAGCATGGCGAATTTCGATACGCCGCTGGAAACCTGCAGCATCACCGCCTCGGGCGGGATGTCGATCCACCAGGCAGCCACGAGCGCGGAAATACCAAGCGAATAGGCGATGGGTACGCCAATCGCGACACATGCGAACAGCGTACCGACGACCAAAAGCGCTTCCATGCCGCCGTTCCTCTAGTCGAATGGTGCGGCGGCGTGCGCGTCGACCGGCGTGTCGGACGGGGCTCCGATCAGCAGGCGCTCGATCACGAACAGCAACAGACAAAACCCGCCAAGCGGGATAGGCAAATACGTCACACCGACGGACAGAGCAGGAAACGCATCGATCGATTGATACCAGGTTGTCTCACACAGCCGGGTTCCCCAAACGATCATAAACACGCCGACCATGGCCATGAGCAGCTCGGCCAAGAGGTCGGAGGCACGTTGCAGCAGCGGCGGCAGAAGGTCGCGAACAAACGATACGCGCATGTGCAACTTGACGCGGTAGCAGGCGGCGGCGCCAAAAAATGTCAGCACGATCGACAACAGGATCGCCGCCGGCTCCGGCCACGACGATGCGCTGTTGAGGACGTACCGGGTGAACACACCCCAGGGCACGATGACCGAGATCAGCACCATCGCCCCACCCGCGACCATGACGCAGACCCAATAAAGACCATCCATCGCCCGCCGGTAAGTGCTCAGCATGGATCCATGAGGCGGCTCATTGATGTCATCACAGTGCAAGGCCTGTTCAGCGTGTATCGGGCCACGGTCCTGACGTCAGAATGCTGGACAATACTGACGCCGAAACGCCTCACTGAACCGCCTGGATGCGTTTGATCATGTCGGAGAATTGTGGCGCGTATTTATCCCAGACCGGCTTCACCGCGTCCTGGAACGGCTTCTTATCCACGATCGTCACGATCTGGATGCCCGATTCTTTCATCTTCTCCAGCGCCTTCGCCTCGTATTGCCCCCATAGCACGCGTTCTTTCATTTGCGCCTCACGGCCAAGCTTCTGCACCAGCGCCTGGTCGTCCTTGGAAAGTTTGTTCCAGATCGGCTTGGAAAACACCAACATCTCCGGAACGATCAGATGTTCGGTCAAAGTGTAGTATTTCGCCACCTGGTAGTGGTTGTCGAACACAAAGCTTGGCGGGTTGTTCTCGGCGCCATCGACCACGCCGGTTTGCAGCGCGGTGAAAACCTGGTCGTAGCCCATGGCTACGCCGTTGCCGCCCAGATCGTTCATCATATCGACGAACATCGGGTTGCCCATGACGCGGACCTTAAGGCCTTTCAGATCGGCGATGTCTTTGATCGGGCGCTTCGTGTCGTACATGTTGCGCGCGCCGGCATCCATCCAGCACAGTCCAATCAGGTTCGCGGTCGGACTGTTGGAGACCTTGTCAAGCAACTCCTGGCCGATCGGACCGTCGATCACCTTTTGCATATGCGCCGTGTCGCGGAACAGGAACGGCAGGTTCAGTACGTTCAGATCGTTCACGACGGGACCCAGCGCACCTACGCTGACGCGCGCCAGGGCGATGGCGCCGACCTGGGCCTGCTCGATCGCCTCCTTCTCACCGCCGAGCTGCATCGACGCATACATCTGAATCGACAACCGGCCATCAGTGGCTTTGTCGAGCGCTTTGCCCATGTCCTCGACGGCTGTCACCGTGGGGTAGCCCTCGGGATGGACATCGGATGCCTTGAAGATCAATTTCGTTTGCGCGGCGGCTTCTCGCGTCGCCAGACCGGCGGCACCGGTCAGAGCGGCGGCCGTGGCGAGACGCATTGCTTCGCGTTTGCTGATCATCGTTTCCTCCACGCCGGCGCGTGCGGCGCCAGCTTGCTCACTCAGGTCATCAGTCAT
>JBEKGV010000803.1:0-2898 GCA_050012615.1 Acetobacteraceae bacterium
GACCTCGGGAAACGCCGCGGGATGGCCACGCACCAGCCGCTCCACCTCGTCTTGCTTCCGAGCCAGGGCCGGCGGCTTCAGACCGTCCGCCTTGGTCAGCACGATCTGATACGTCACCGCCGCCCGATCGAGCAGCGCCATCACGTCATGATCGGCCTGTTTGACCTCGATCCGCGAGTCAAGCAGCAGCATGACCCGAATCAGTGTCGGCCGGCCGCGCAAATAATCGAACATCATACCCTGCCAGTCAGCCTTGATGTCCTTCGAAGCCCGCGCGTAGCCGTAACCCGGCATATCAACCAGCGTCAGCCGGCCGCCCAGATCGAAAAAGTTCAGTTGCCGGGTCCGGCCAGGCTCCGACGATGTTCGCGCGAGCGCCCGCCGTCCCGTCAGCGCGTTCAGCAGCGACGATTTGCCGACATTCGACCGTCCCGCGAACGCGATCTCGGTCCCCGCGAGGGGTGGCAGCTGATCCAACCGTTGCGCGCCATAAAAGAACCGGCACTCGGCGGCGAACAGCTTGCGTCCCACCTCCAGTGCTTCGTCCGTCAGGCCGGACGAAGTCAGGTCCGGGCGAGGCTCGGCCTCGACAGCCTCGTGCGGCGCATCATCAACCATTGTTGTCCGATCGACAGAGTATTGTTCCAACTCCAGTAGATGATGAGCCCCGCCGGAAAGCCCGCCATCATGAAGGTGAACAGGATCGGCATGAACTGAAACATCTTCGCCTGGACCGGGTCCGGTGGCGGCGGATTCATTTTCTGTTGCAGGAACATGGTGACGCCCATGATCAACGGCCATGCCCCCATGTGCAGATAATGGCTCAGCCCAGACGGGTCGAAGGGAATCAACCCGAACAGATTGAACACGTTCGTCGGATCGACCTGCGACAGGTCCCTGATCCAGCCGAAGAACGGCGCCTGACGCATCTCGATGGTGACGAAGATCACCTTATAGAGCGAGAAAAACACGGGAATTTGAATGACGATCGGCAGGCAGCCGGATGCGGGATTGACCTTCTCCGCCTTGTACAACGCCATCATCTCGGGTTGCAGCTTCGACGGATCGTCCTTGTACCGCTCCTTCAGCTCGGCCATCTTCGGGGCCAGCAGCTTCATCTTGCTCATGGAGCGATACGAGTAATCGGCCAGCGGGAAGAACAGGCCCTTGACGATCACCGTGAAGATCATGATCGCGATGCCGAAATTACCGACCAGTCCGTAGATGAAATCGAGCGCGAAGAACATCGGCTTGGTCAGGAAATAGAAATACCCGAAATCCACCGCCTTATCGAAATGCGGCAGGTTGAGCTCGCTCTCGTACCGATCGAGCAGCCGCACGACCTTCGCCCCGACGAACAGATGCGATTGCAGCGACAATTCGCCTCCCGAGGCGGCGGTCAGAGCATCCCGCGTCACGTAGTCCACCTGATACCGGTCCGGATTGACCGAAGCCTTATCCTCGATGTGCCGGAAGTAGACCCGGGACGAGACGCCCTGGTCCGGGATCATGGCGGTCAGCCAGTATTTGTCGGTGATGCCCGCCCATCCGGTCGAACTCGTCGCGTCGAGCGCGATGCCGCCGGTCTTCTCCCCCTCGGATTTCGCTTTGTCGTAAGTCGTTTCCTTCAGGCTGCCGTCGATGAAGCCCAACATCCCTTCATGCAGGATGTAGTAGCCGGACGTCTGCGGCTTATAGTCGCGGCGCACGCGCGACCACGGGAACAGCTGCACCGGTTGGCCGGTCGCGTTTTTGACGCTCTGGCGAACCGTGAACATGTAATCGTCATCGACCGAGAGCTCGATCAGGAAGGTCAGGCCCTGGCCATTGTCCCAGCTCAGCGTGACTGTGTTGCCGCTGGTCAGCGGTCCTCCCGTCGCGGTCCAAAGCGTATCGTCGCCTGGTAATGCCACTGTTTCGCCGGCGGACGCGGTCCAGCCGTATTGCACGTAGTAGGGCTGACTGTCCGACCGCGGCTCGAGCAGCCGAACCAGCGGCGAATCCGGCTCGACGGTTTCCCGATAATCGGTCAGCACGATGTCATCGAGGCGTGCGCCCAAAAGGCTGATCGACCCGGACAGCTTCTTCGCGTTGATCGCGACACGCGGCACGTTTTTCGGAACACGGTTCGCCTCGGGCTCCGGTGGGGGCTGCATGGCGTTGGACGCGACGCCCGGGGACAGGCTCGCCGGTGCCCCAGCCGTGGACTGGGCCGGCGGCGGCGTCGCCGGCTTCGGCAGATGCGGCGCCACTAAGAACTGAAAGCCCAGCATGATCGCGAGGGAAATCGCGATCGCCAGAACCAGCCGTTTTTGATCCATCAATGCCCCGTTGGGCGGTTCGGCTCCGGAACCGGATCCCAACCGCCTTCATGCCAAGGATTGCAGCGCAATACCCGCCGCGCTGCGAGCGCGCCCCCGCGCACTGCCCCATGTCGCCGTAGGGCGTCAATCGCGTAATCACTACAACTCGGCCAGAATCTACAATGCGCGCCAATCACCGGACGAATTGTCCACTGGTAGGCGATCGCCGCGCCGATCGCCGCCTGAGCCACCACGGAGGGAAACCTCGCGGTGCCTGATGTCTGCCCGGCTTCAGGCGAGCGAGCTGACCTCATGTGACAGGAACCGAGGAGCTGACGCCAGCCTTGCGCAAGGCGCGTCGCAGATCCTCACGCAGGTCGGGGAACGCCCTGCCTCTGGTGGCCTCTCGTCCGATCAGCACGAGATCGACCCCCGACAGCCTAGATTGGGTCAGCTCCAGCCGCGCGGCCTCCTTCAACCGCCGGCGTGTCCGGTTACGTACCACGGCATTGCCGATCCTCTTGGTGACCGTGAAGCCGATCCGCGCCGGACCATCGTCGTCGCGGGACAAGGCCTGCAGGACAACTCCATGGGT
>JBEKGV010000804.1:0-2895 GCA_050012615.1 Acetobacteraceae bacterium
GCGAATGATGCGCGCGCGCACCAGCAGCAGGCTGACGCCGATTCCCAGGCTGGCAGTCACCATCACGATCCCGGAAATCACCAGGCGCCGGATCGCATCGGCGCGGTTCGCGGTCGCATAGGCCGCCATGCGATCGAGAGCGATAGCGCCGGGTTTCAGTACCGGTTCGATCAGGCTCACGCACTGCTTTTCCCAGCTCGCACCGTCGAGTTGTTTTGCGGTACCGAGATTCTCAAAGGCGGCGTCGTTCTCCTTGAAACCGATTTGCATCGCGCCGGTTGCCTCCGTCTGGGCGGCCCGGAGTGCCGCGGGCGCATCGGGGCGGCTCAGCAATTCCTGCAACGTCGCCATGCTCTGATGGGCGCGTCCGCGCGCGTCGGTCACCAGTGTGCGTTGCGCTGGAGTTAGCGGGGTTCCGCTGCCGAACGACGACCGCACCGCGCCGCATTCATCGCCGACGGCAAGGCGCGCGGCCCAGGCGAACTGGCGAGTCTGGATGTATTCCCCCGCCTGCGGATCCGAGATGCGGGCCGCGCCCGCGACCCGGTTGGACAGCTCGCCCAGCCCGGTAACCACGACCGTAAGTGCGCCGAACCAGGCCTGCGTATCAGCGAGTTTCCGTTCCGCCCGGGGTTTCGCGGCGACCGCTATCACACCCTCACCCAGGTCGGTCGACTTACGCCACGCGGCACGCAACTCGGTCAGGCGTGTGACGGTGTCGTCCGATAGATCGGACGGAATGGCGCGGAACATGTCCTGCACCTGCCGGTCGACGGCGGCGAAGTTAGCGGCGAGATCGGCACGGGGGTCGTCCTCGGCCAGCAGCGTGACCTGCGCCGCGCCACGGCCGACGCGTATCGCACCGGCGGCCTGGTAGACGACGCGGTCGATCCCCGCCAGCAGCGAGACGCGATTCGCATGGGCAAGCTCGTGCCAGGACGCCTCGAACTGCATGCCCAGGAGACTGAAGATTCCGATGGCCATCAAGACGACAGCCGAAATCAGCGCGGCGCTCGCGGAGCCGAACAACCAGCGGGACAGAGATCGCACGAACACCTCCAGGCACCAGGTGCGGCATCCCGGCTTTGGCTATCCTGTCCTTGCGATGCTTAAGAATCCGACAATGAATTGGGAATAATTCAGGAGGTCGGGAAGCCGGGTGGGCAGACAGTCCACTATTCATCCCGGCCTGAGCAAGGTTCCCCACACCGCCGCAGGGGTAGCGATCACCGGAGGTAGCAACGACGGCTCTGGGTCATGAACAGCCAGAAGCTCCATCAACCGTGGATGGCCGCTGGCGTTAACGTCCGGCGTTCGAGATAGTCGGTGACCATGATTGGAGGGTTACCACTCCACGATGCTACCCCCGTCGCGCATTTCGCTTCAACCGTTCGGCAGCGCGGGATGTTCGCGGTGCCAGTCTGTCGCGGCCTGATAAGCGTAACCGGCGCGCACCAGCATTTCCTCCTCGAAATGACGGCCGACAAACTGGAATGCGAGCGGAGTTCCGGCATCGGTGAAGCCGCACGGCAGAGTCATCGTCGGACTGCCGGTCATGTTGAACGGCATCGTATAACGCACCAAGGCGTTCAGCATTTCGGTATCCTCGCCGAGGTGTGCCATCCGCGCGGTGGTCGGCGATGCAAAACTCTGTGCCGGCACCAGCAGCAGGTCGATGCCTTGGAACAGCCCAGCGACACGCCCGCGGAAATCGGCGCGGCGCAGGATGATCTTCTGATAGTCAATCCCGGACAGGGCTCTGCCGGGCTCGATGAAGCTGGATAGCGCCGGGCCATACTCGCTCTTGCGCGCCGGGTAGGTCGCCTCGTGCGCCACCGCGGTTTGCACGCTGCACAGAGGGAACCAATCGGCGATCATCTGGGCCACATCGGGAAACTTCACCTCGCGTATCTCGGCGCCGAGATCGCTTACCGTGCGCAGAGCCGCGGTCACCGCGTCGACCGTTACCTTGTCGACACCAGTGGTGTTCCAGGCGTGATCGACGCCGATGCGCAGGCCGCGCAACCCGCGTGTCATTCCGGCAAGGTAATTTGGCACCGGCTCCAGCACCGCGGTCGGGTCGTTCGGATCGCTGCCCGCGATAACGCCGAGCATCGCTCCGCAATCGGCCGCGCTGCGTGCCATCGGACCAATGTGATCGAGCGTCGCCGCCAGCTCGAACACACCATGACGGCTGACCCGGCCCCAGGTCGGCTTGAGGCCGGTGACGCCGTTGGCGGCGGAGGGAAACCGGATCGAACCGCCGGTGTCGGACCCGAGCGAGCCATAGCAAAGCCCCGCCGCCGTTGCCACACCGGAACCACTCGACGAGGCACCCGACCAGTGCGCCGCGTTCCAGGGGTTCACCGGCGGAGCGATTCGCGGGTGATGCTCGGCCCAGGCGCCCTCGGTAAGCTGGAGTTTGCCGAGAATGATGGCGCCGGCGGCATATAGCCTGCGGACCACGGTGGCATCCTCGGTGGGGCGGAAGTCTTTATAAATCGTCGTGCCGGCGGCCGTCGGTATGCCCTGTGTCCAGCACAAATCTTTCACCGCTATCGGCACGCCGTGCAGCTTGCCGCGGATCTGGCCACGCATGATCTCGGCCTCGGCCGCACGGGCCCGAAGCAGCGCCGGTTCGGCCATGACATGGGCATAACTCTTGAGTTGGCCGTCCAGCTTTTCGATCCGCTCCAGCTGGGCTTGCGTGACCTCCACGGGCGAAAGTTCGCGAGCGTGGATACGGCGGGAGAGTTCGGTGAGTTCAAGATAGTGGACGTCTGACGTCATGGCACGCTCCTGGTGGCGGACGACTGTCCCACGAACTCGCGCAGCCCGATGCCGTCGCGGGATGCTTGTTGGTTGGCGGATGACGAGCGTGCGCTTTTCACGAGC
>JBEKGV010000805.1:0-2893 GCA_050012615.1 Acetobacteraceae bacterium
GAGGTACTGTCCGTCCATCACGACCTGGTTGAGCACGTCGCGGTCGATCGATGCCTCCAACGCCTCACGCAGCAGCGGATCCCGTAGCACCCGCCCATCCGCGTCCCCCGGGGCGAGGTTCAGCGCCAGCGAGTGATACGCCAGCGCCGGCTGCGCGATCAGTCGAAGCTTTGGGTCCGCCCTCACCTCGGCGGCATCGCTCGGAGCGAGCCGCTCGATCATGTCGAGTTGGCCGGCCTTCAGATTGACCAGGCGAATCGTGGTGTCGGGGATCGGGCGGAAGATCACGCGGTCCAGCCTGATCGACGCCGCGTCCCAGTATCCTGCGAACCGATCTACCACGATGCGGTCCTGCGCCACCCGCTCGGTCAGTTTGAACGGTCCGGCACAAGGCAGTTCGTCCGCCAGATGGTCGCCCAGTCGAGCGATGGCTTTGGGGGAGATCATCATGCCGGAACGATCGGCCAGCGCGGCGACCAAGGGTGCGTAAGGCTGGCCGAGTCGCAGCCGGATCGTCTTCGGGTCCACCACCTCGACCGCCGTGACCGGGTTCAATTCCCCCTTGCGTACGCTTTCCGGCGCGGAGCGATAGCGTTCCAGGTTGAACTTCGCTGCCTCGGCATCCAGATGTTCGCCATCCTGGAAGGTCACGCCCTCCCGCAGGGTCAGGGTCAAGGCCAGATTATCCGGGGACCACGACCAGGACGTCGCGAGCTGCGGGACGAACTCGTTGTTTTGGTTGGTGTCGATCAGCTTGTCGCATACCGCGGCGAACACCAGGCGGCCAACGAAAGTGCCGCTTCGCGCCGGATCCAGTGCATCCGGATCCTCGTTCAGCCCGATCCGCAAGGTGCCACCGGCATGAGCGGCCAACGGGCCGAGCAGCAGCAAAACCAGAAGGACTCGATGCATCCGCGTTTCTCCAATCGACGGCGGCAAGCTGCCGTATTTGACCCTGATGAGCCACGGCGGCCCGGCTGTCATGAAACTGTCATCTGTTTGCAATCCTTCGTTCACGGTTCGGTCGTACATCTGCGGCTATCAGATCAAGGGGAACACCAATGAATTTCACCGCCATCGCCCTGGCCCTTGGCCTTGGCGCTTTTTCGGTTGCCTCGCAGGCCCAGCAGATCACCGGTGCAGGCTCGAGCTTCGCGGCGCCAATTTATGGCAAGTGGGGCGATGCCGCGAGCAGCGCGACCGGGATCAAGCTCAATTACCAGGCGGTGGGCTCGGGCGCGGGTATCAATCAGATCAACAACCGCACGGTCGACTTCGGCGCGTCAGACATGCCGGTCGCCGCCGACCAACTCGCCGCGCATAAGCTCATGCAGTTCCCCACCGTGATCGGCGGCGTCGATATCATCGTCAACATTCCCGGGGTGAAGGCGAACGAGTTGAAGTTGACCGGAGCGGTGCTGGCCGACATCTACCTCGGCAAACTGACGAAATGGAATGCCAAGGAAATCACCGACCTCAATCCGGATCTTAAACTTCCAGGCGCGGCGATCGCCTCGGTGCATCGAGCGGATGGGTCCGGCACGACCTTCGTGTTCACAGATTACCTCGGCATGCAGAGCCCGGATTGGAAGAGCAAAGTCGGCTCCTCCACCAGCGTAAGCTGGCCGGGCGGCGCCGGAGCGAAGGGCAGCGACGGGGTCGCCGGCACGGTGCGCCAGATCCAGGGCGGCATCGGCTATGTCGAGAGCGCATACGCCGACCAAAATCACCTTGTGACAGCGCTGATGAAGAACCCGGCGGGTAATTTCGTCGCCCCGAACATGGAAACGTTCGCGGCCTCGGCCGCGAATGCCGACTGGTCGAAAGTAGAGAATTTCGCAGTCGATCTGAACGACCAGCCGGGCGCGGATAGCTGGCCGATCGAGTCGGCGACTTTCGTGCTGCTGCCGACCGATCCCAAAGACGTCGCGCAGAGTGCCGCGGTGAAGAAGTTCTTCGACTGGGGCTTTGGCCATGGCAACGACATCGCCAAGGAATTGCTGTACATTCCGCTGCCTGACAATGTTAAGGCGGCGATCCGGGCCGCCTGGCAGAAGGAAGTGCCGGGCAATATGTAAGGCGAACGGTTGGATGCGGGCTGACATGACGAGGCGCGCGGGAACTTTCCGCCGCGCACCGTAATGAAGTCCGCCCGGCGATAGAGGGAATTTCAGTTCGTGCAGCAAGCGATTGCTCTTTCGGCGCCACGGGAAACCAGACGTCAACAACACTTTGGCGACCCGATCTTCGCGGTCCTCGCCACCCTGTCGGGCATTTTCGTGCTGCTGCTGATGGGCAGCCTCATCCTGTCGCTGTTCATCGGCGGCCTGCCGGCGTTCCGACGCTTCGGCATCGGATTTCTGTTTTCCGCCGAATGGGACCCGGTGCACGAAGCATTCGGCGCGGCGGTTTCGGTCTACGGCACACTGCTCACCGCGACACTGGCCCTGCTGTTCGCCGTGCCGATCTCGTTCGGCATCGCCTTTTACCTGACCGAGCTCGCGCCGTCTTGGCTGCGCCGCCCGGTCGGGACGGCGATCGAGTTGCTCGCCGCCGTGCCGTCGATCATTTACGGCATGTGGGGTTTCTTCATCATCGTGCCGATCATGTCGCAATACGTTGAGCCGACGCTCATCGACACGTTCGACGGCATCCCGGTGCTGGAGGATTTGTTCGCCGGCCCACCCTTTGGCACCGGCCTGTTCACCGCCGCGATGGTGCTGGCGGTGATGGTCATTCCGTTCATCGCCGCCACCATGCGCGACGTGTTCGAGACGGTACCGGCGGTGTTCAAGGAGTCCGCCTACGGCGTCGGCTGCACGACGTGGGAGGTCATGCGTTCGATCGTCCTGCCCTATACGCGCGTATCGGTCGTCGGCGGCATCATGCTGGG
>JBEKGV010000806.1:0-2892 GCA_050012615.1 Acetobacteraceae bacterium
AGCACGCCGAACGTGCTGACGCGTCCGATCGTGGTCTTAAGGCCGGTTATGCCGTTCCAGGCCGCGGGGATGCGCACCGACCCTCCGGTATCGGTTCCGATGGCGCAGGGCGCGAGACGAGCCGCGACGGCGACGCCGGAGCCGGAGGAGGAACCGCCCGGGGCGCGGTGCTCCGTCGCGTCCCAGGGGTTCCACGGCGTTCCGAGGTGTTGATTGGTGCCCCAGCCGCCATAAGCGAACTCGACCGTGTGAGTTTTGCCGAGATTGATCATCCCGGCCGCCATCAGTTTCCGGTGCAGCGACGCGGTGTGAGGTGCGATGCGGTGCCGCCACGCGGCGGAGCCACCCATCGCGACCTCGCCCTCGATTTCCACGAGGTCCTTGATCGCGATCGGAATGCCGTGCAGGGGGCCGACCGAGTGACCGGATCGAATGGCTTTGTCGGCGGCCTCGGCGGCGAGGCGGGCATTGGCGGCGTTGACCGACACGAACGCGTGGAGCTTCGGCTCGAGGCGCTCGATGCGGGACAGGTACTCGTCGACGAGATCGACGGGGGACAGGCGACGGGCGGCGATGTCGGCCGCCAAGACATGGACAGGGAGAAACGCGGGGGATGGCATGGCGGGTGCTCCGTTGCGGCCCGCATGGTCCCGCGGTCTCGGGTTGGCCTCAAGACCTGCAACGATATTTAGCGTTCGCCGGGTCGTTTCTGCTCTGGCCCGCCCCGCGGGGGAGCCGGTCGCGATGTCTCGACATGGGGCGTCGGAGGTCGAACCGGCTCGACCCTCGGCGCCTCTCGTGGAGGCTCGGGTGCGGCGGGACGCGGCGGTTCCAGACGAAACTCGGGCGCTCGTGGAGGAGCGGGCGGTTCCTCGATGGGACGGTTGATGACCGGCGGACGATGTTCCTCCTCCGAGACCGGCGGCCGGAACATTCCTTCCGGGTGAACCACGGGAGGGGGCGATGAGACCGGCGGTTCTCCGGGCCGGCCGATTTCACGGGGTTCCGGTATCCCGTCCGGGCGGGCGCCCGGCACTGGCAGGGACACGGGGCGGCCAGGTCCCGGTTGCTCCGCGCGCGGGCCGATCAAGGCGGGACGAGCCGGAGCGCCACCTCCGGGTTCGGGGACTTCCACGACAGGGCCGGGAGCGGCGCGCCGGGGCATGATCCCGCGACCCGTTGGCACCAAACTCAACTGACGCGCTACGGCGGGCGTTACTCCAAAGGTCGCGACGGTGGGGCGAAGCGGCGGGTCGCCGATCAGCGGATGCATGGCGGCGAACGCCCGCGCCGGCACCGGACGGGCTGCCGTGCGTATCGGGCGCGATTCGGTCATGACACTGGCCGGCACGGACGTCGCCGCGGCTCGATTGACGAAGCCGTTGATCGAGACCGGGCTATCGATCGCCGCCGGGTCCCTGACATGTCCGGTATTGATCTGCCGGAGGTAGTTCGGCGACGCGTGGTACCAGGGATGGTACGGTTCATTGGGGCCAAGCGGCACCCAGCCCATCGATCCGGCGACGGCGGCGCCTACTGCCACGCCGGCGGAGAGTCCGATGAACGACACCAGCGCCGGGGCATAGACAGGGCGTGAGGCGGCGGAGGGATCGCCGGGAACCCAGCCCCAACGGTCGTCGATATGCGCCCAGCGACCATAATGGAAAGGGGCGTAACCCCATGGGGCGGAATCCACCCAGGTCCAGCCCCAGGGCGCGACATAGGCCCACTCGCCGTCTCGATAGGGAACCCAGTTCGCCGGAACGGGCGGATACCAGACCTCGCCGTAGTCAGAAGCCTGCGACCATTCGCCATAGTCGGACAGGTCCTCGACGCCGGTAATGAAGGAGTACTGGGCTGGAATGGATGCCCCGGGATGCGATGGCGGATGTTCCGCCTTCAGTTTCGCTTCGACGAATGCATCCCGGACCGCCGGGCCCACGCTGCCCTGGAATGGGTCGGACCCGGTCACGGTCGCGGTCTGGTTGGCGGCGATCTTCAGGGACAGGCCCGGGCCATCGAGTTCGGCGGCACCCTCCAGGACGGTAATCAGCGTTGGCTGCTCGGTGGTCCCGGCTGCGATGTCGTAACGGCCGGCCTGGGTCAACCGGACCATGCCGCGCGGGGTTTGCACCGACCAGACCTCATTCGGCGCGAGGTCGACCAGGTGGAACCAGGCTTCGCCCTGTCTCGCGACTCCCTGCAGCCCGCTGTCGTCCAGGGTGGTCACGTCGAATTCGGTTTGCCCGGCGAGTGCCACGCGACTGGCGGAAATCTCCAGTTCAGCCTGCGCGGTTGGCTCGGTCCAGAAGGCGTTTCCGGTGCTGACGGGGTAGTTCAGCGTGGCGGCGCTCCATTGCGTGTCGGCAGTGGTTCGGAATGAGACGGCGCCGGTCTCGCTCGCGATGCGGCCGACGCGGGCAGGGGGATCGCCCTGGGCCTGGCCGGGCTGCGCTGGCGATGCCGCCGGGGGAGGGGGCGCCGGCTGGGCTTGCGCGGCAACGGGCAGGATCGCGTTGCACAGGAGGGCGCTGATCGCGACGGAGGCGGACAGGCGAAACAGGCGGGGATTTTGGCGCATCATGCCGATCCGTGAGGTGGGACAGGATGGCATGGGTCGCACGGTGGCGTGGCGAAATGGTGTCGGCGGGGTGGTGGTTTGATGGGGAGGGGTGTTCCGCGTTGCATCAGTCCTACAGCTTGAAGCAGGAAGTTCAGCGGGACGCCGCCTAGGTCTGGCAGCCAGTGGGACTCGTCATATTAGGACCTTCTGCGGCACCGTTTGATTGCAGCGCGTCCATGAACATCCGGCCTGCTTTCCAAGCTAGAAATCCTGCCCGTCGGGGTTAAGGGCCGTTGGAGTCTTTGCAAGTTCTTTTCTGCTTTTATCGA
>JBEKGV010000807.1:0-2890 GCA_050012615.1 Acetobacteraceae bacterium
ACATTATCACATCCGGGCGATGGGCGAAGTCGCGAGAGCACTGGACATCACCGTATCGGCGGGCGAACAAACCTATACTCTGCCTGCACTGAATGACCTGATTGCTGCTGGCGTGCGGATGGTTCAGCCGGACATCGTAAAGATGGGCGGCATTACCGGATTGTTACGCTGCGCCGCGGTGGCCCATGCGCACGGCGTGGAACTTGTCCCACACCAGACACAGCCAACGATCGGGCACACCGCTAACCTCCATGTGATCGCCTCGCTGCTGCAAAGCGCCAAACCCGCGGAGTGGAACGACCCATCGATCCGGACGCATCCGGCATTTGAAAATCCGCCGATACCCATCGATGGATTGTTTCACCTTCCAGAGGGGCCCGGCCTTGGCCTGCGCGTCAACGAGACAGAGCTCAGAAAACGCCGGCGTTAGCCGGCCCATGGTGCCGGACAGGCGGCAGGTGGCGCCAGGGAAACGAAACTCAGGCGCGTACCGCCTCGTTCAGCGCGGTTTCATAAACCCGGATGATAGAGCAGGAGTCACTGCCTCCCAGACCCATGCCGCGTGCCATCCGCATCAGATTCATCACCTGAGGAGCGATCAGGCCTGGAACACCGAGTTCATCGGCCATTTCAAGGGCAAGGCGAAGATCCTTATGGGCAAGATCGAGCGCGAACGTCGCCTCGAACTCCCCCTTGAACGCTTTCGTCGCCATATTCGCATAGCCGGATGACATACCGCTGGCGTTCCGGATGACACTGTCCAACTTATGGAGGTCGATTCCGGCACGTTTGCCGATCATAAGTGCCTCAGCCGCGGCCGCCGAGTTGCAGAAAGCCAGCATATTATTGATGAGCTTCGCGGTTGAGCCCATTCCGATGTCGCCAACGTGAACAACTTCGCCACTGAACGATTTCAGTAGGGGCAATTGTTGTTCGAACACCTTCGCGTCGCCACCAACCATGATGACGATCGATCCGTCCTTTGCTCGTGAGGTGCCCCCAGAGACCGGCGCCTCCAGCATCGGGACACCCTTGGACCGCATTCCCTCGCTCACTCGCTTCGCGGTCGCGGGTGAGTTCGTCGATAGATCAATAAACACGGTTCCCGGTCGCGCGTTTTCCGCTACGCCTCCATTACCCAAGGCCACGTCCTCGACCACTCGCGGCGTTGGAAGAGAGCTAAAGACGACATCACACCGGTTGGCGAGATCGGCGACCGAACCGGCAGCGGAAGCCCCCAGATCGACGCATTCTTTCAACGCTGTGTCACTGAGATCGAAAACGATAACGTCGTGGTTCGTGTTACGGATGATGTTCCGGCACATGGGGCCGCCCATGTTCCCTACGCCGATGAACCCGATCTTCATGCCAGCTGTCTCCTTGCCAGGCGCCTGACTGCCCGGCGTTTTCATAAATATGCCGCGATACCTCTCAGCGATCGGTGATCGGGCCAGCCCAAGGGTCTCAATTGGACCGTGATCTTCAATTATGCTATACCGCGATCATGTCATGTGTCGATTCCCGCTCGTCGGTCGCGAACCCGAACGGGCCGAAGATCAATGCGCAACGGTCTCGGAAGCCGAATGTCTTCAGTACTCAAGAACACGAGGAGTTCCAGCGTCACTCCCTCGTGTCATCGACCGCGATCAGATTTACGCGTTGGCTTGGAGTCGACCGTCCCGCCATGGTGATAATGGCAATGGCAGATCTTCCGGAGGCAGGTGCGTGACCAGAATTCCGACCGATCCCGAACAGATCCGTCAACTCGCGGCCGTGATGGCCGAGAACGGGCTAACTGAGGTCGAGCTTGCTGACAAGGACACCAGGATCCGGGTCGTAAGGGGAATCGTATCCCACGGTGCAGGCGTACAGCAGCCGGTGTCCCAGGCGGTCGCGGCAGCAGAAGGCACGTCACGCCACTCGCCGATGCCCGCGACCGATGGCGGCGCAAACCATCCTGGTTCGGTGACGAGCCCAATGGTTGGAGTGGCCTTCCTGGCTCCGGAGCCTGGGGCGCCGAATTTTGTATCCGTTGGCCAGCCTGTGTCGATTGGCCAAACCCTGTTGCTCATCGAGGCGATGAAAACATTCAACCAGATCAAGGCGCCCAGGTCGGGGACAGTGAGGAAAATAGTTGTTCAGAACAGTACCCCGGTTGAGTATGGCGAAGTTCTGATGATCGTAGAGTAAGGCATCGCCTTGTTTCAAAAAATCCTGATCGCGAACCGCGGGGAGATCGCGCTACGAATTCAACGCGCTTGCCGTGAGCTTGGTATTCCCACAGTTGCCGTGCATTCCACCGCCGATGCCGATGCGATGCATGTTCGCCTGGCCGATGAGAGTGTGTGCATTGGTCCGCCCGCGGCGCGGGATTCATATTTGAATGTCGCCGCGATCTTGTCGGCCGCCTCAATCACCGGAGCAGATGCGATCCATCCCGGCTACGGGTTCCTTTCGGAGAACGCGGGGTTCGCGGAAAAAGTGGAAGCGCATGGTGTGACCTTCATCGGTCCCTCTCCGGTCCATATCAGAATGATGGGCGACAAGATCGCGGCGAAGGCTGCAATGGCATCTCTCGGCGTTCCGCTGGTTCCAGGGTCCAATGGAGCCGTGCCGGATCTGGAGACTGCCTATACGGTCGCGGACCAGATCGGTTACCCCGTGATCGTCAAGGCCGCCGCGGGCGGCGGTGGACGGGGCATGAAGATGGCAATGGACGCGGACGGCCTGGATGAGGCGTACCGTGTCGCCCGTGCCGAGGCGAAGGCCGCGTTCGGCAATGATGCCGTCTACATGGAAAAATATCTGGACCGGCCACGTCATATCGAGATGCAGATCCTGGCCGATTCGCACGGATCCGTTGTGCACTTCGGCGAGCGTGACTGCAGTC
>JBEKGV010000808.1:0-2882 GCA_050012615.1 Acetobacteraceae bacterium
AGGACTGGGCTCAGGACGAATTGGAAGGGTTCGTGCGCTAAACGTTCCGGAAGCAACCGAACTGGGTCGACCCGACCCGGGTTCGGTTGCCCCGCTGACCTTCGCGTGGCACCGTCCTGTTCCTCCGTCAGCAGTGAGCGCAGCACGTGACCCTGATCCTGGCCAGCCGCCCAAACGTTTATTCATCCTCGCCGCTCGACCGCATCGCCACGCGACGCGAAGACCACGCGTGGATCGAGCAACAACTGCACGATCCCGAAAGCCTGTTTGTTCCGGTTTGGCGAAACCGCAATCTGGTGACCGGAATGGAGGCCGAAACACCGGAAGCCGT
Organism: Acetobacteraceae bacterium; assembly: GCA_050012615.1. Taxonomy (GTDB): domain Bacteria; phylum Pseudomonadota; class Alphaproteobacteria; order Acetobacterales; family Acetobacteraceae; genus Rhodopila. Next base: position 332 of record JBEKGV010000808.1, read on the forward strand.
CTACATCACAGGCGAGACCGCGGCGAAATTACGCATGAGCGACGGCGCATGGGCGTTTCTCGGCTTGTTGCAGGACAAGGCGGTGTTCGCCATCGACATCAGCACCGCGGACGATCCGCTGCCGCTGCTGCCGGAATCGATTGGGACCTTCGTCGATCTTCGCTCGGTCGGCTGGGGTGTCCCGAAACCCGAGGCATCCGTGCTCGCGCATGCCCGCGGATTGATGCATTGGCGCGCGCGGCATCGCTTCTGCGGCGTCTGCGGTGGCGTCTGCGCCATCAAGTCGTCGGGCCACGTGATGCAATGCACCGCCTGCGACGCGCAGCATTTCCCTCGTACCGACCCCGCCGTCATCATGCTTGTGCATAAAGGCGATATGGCGTTGCTCGGCCACTCCACCCGTTTCCCTCGCGCGACGATGTTTTCGACCCTGGCCGGTTTCGTCGAACCCGGTGAAACGCTGGAAGAGGCCGTGCGGCGCGAGGTACTGGAGGAAGTCGGCGTGACGTGTGGCGATGTGCACTATCACTCCAGCCAACCGTGGCCATTCCCGGGCAACATCATGCTTGGCTTTTACGCTGAGGGTCTGACCGAGGAAATCACCATCGACCCCGAGGAACTTAAAGACGCACGTTGGTTCACCAAGGATCAGATGCGCAACTCCGACCAGCATGGATTTCAGTTGCCCCGGGCCGACAGCATCGCACGGCGCCTGATCGAGGACTGGTTGGCGCACGGCTGATCGCCATGCCGCCTGAACTACTGACCATCGGCTATGAGGGTTGCACGATCGACGGCGTGCTGACGACGCTGACGGAAGCGCGCGTGGGCCTGCTGATTGACGTGCGGGCGGTGGCCGCGTCTCGCAAGCCCGGCTTTTCGAAACGTCAGCTCGCGGCGGGCCTCGACCAGGTAGGGATTGGCTACATCCATCTGCAGCGCCTCGGCACGCCCAAACCAGGCCGCGATGCGGTACGGGCGGGCCACCCCGAACGCATGGTGCCGATCTTCAATGCCCATATGGAAACACCGGAAGCCCAGTGGGCACTGGCCGAAGCGAAAGGCATGGCAACGGAAAGGCGATGCTGTCTGCTGTGCTTCGAACGCGACCACCGCCACTGCCATCGCCATCTGGTCGCCGACATGATCGTTGCCGAAACGGGGCAATCGATCAAGCACCTTGAAGTTCGCGCCGGTCCCCTCGGCACCTTGTTTTCCTGAGACGTCACCCCCTGGACAACCCCGAACCGCCTGGCGCATAGGGGCGCCCGTCATAGGGAGCTGACCATATAAGGCCATGATGTATTTCAGCCGCCTGAAGGCCGCCGCCATTCTCGGCGTCTGTTTGCTCGGGTTGCTGGTCAGCCTGCCCAATGTGCTTCCCGCGCCGGCGTCCTGGATGCCGTGGCGCACCGTTCACCTTGGCCTCGACCTGAAAGGCGGCAGCTACCTGCTGATGGAGGTCGACATGAAGGCGGTCATCAAGGAGCGCCTTGATGGCCTCGTGGACGGGATCCGGCAGGCGTTGCGTCCTGGCGCGATCTTCTATCAGACGCTGGAAGCGCAACCTGATCAGAACCGCGTCGTGCTGCGTCTTCGCGATCCGGGAAAGACCGATGCGGCGATGGCTGCCCTGAAGCCGCTCGTGCAGCAGGAAGGCCCGAGCGGCACGGCCGATCTGGATATCGACAGCACGCCGGACGGTACGATCACGCTCACCCTGTCGCCTGTCGCGTTGCATGCTCGGGCCTCAGCGGCCGTGCAGCAGTCGATCGAAATCGTTCGCCGCCGTATCGACGAGACCGGCGTGGTTGACCCGCAAATTACCCAGCAGGGTGACAGCCGCATTGTCGTACAACTGCCCGGGATCGAGGATCCTAACCGGATCAAGGAATTGCTTGGGAAGACCGCACATATGACTTTCCGCCTCGTGGATGAGGCGGCCAATGCCAGCTCGGGCACCCCGCCACCTCCCGGGGTCGAATTCCTCCAAATGGAAGACGAGCGCGGCGGCAAAATCGCGGTCCGCAAGCGGGTGGATGTCGACGGTGCGGACCTGACCGATGCCCGGGCCGGCACCGACAGTCAGACCGGCCAGTGGGTCGTGAACTTCAAATTCAACTCCAATGGCGCCCGCCGGTTCGCCGACATCACCCGTGCCAACGTCGGTCATCGCTTCGCGATCGTGCTGGACGATAAGGTCATTTCCGCCCCGGTGATCCGAGAACCGATCACTGGCGGATCCGGCCAGATCAGCGGCGGCTTCACAGCCAACACGGCCAATGACCTCGCGGTCTTGTTGCGCGCCGGTGCGCTGCCCGCACCACTGACCGTTGTTGAAGAACGGACGATCGGACCCGAACTCGGCGCCGACAGTATCCGGGCCGGAGCGATTTCTTTGCTGGCGGGGTTCCTGCTGGTGATCGCCTTCATGGGGTTTTTCTACGGATTGTTCGGCTTGTTCGCGAATCTCTGCCTCATCGTGAATCTGGTGCTGATGCTCGCGTTGATGTCGCTGCTTCAGGCAACCCTGACGCTGCCCGGCATGGCG
>JBEKGV010000809.1:0-2879 GCA_050012615.1 Acetobacteraceae bacterium
CTCCCCACCAAACGCTCGCGGCAAAACGTTCGGAAAGATGATTGGGCCGGCCCCGTTTAAATTTAGCACCCTCGATGCGCGTATTACGTCACCGCTCTGAACCGAAAGACCCCGTCCGCGCCGGTTTCCCGCGTGAGTTCCCCGCGTCCCAGCATGTAATTCACATGTGCCAGCACCTCGCCAAACGCGAAGCCGGTCTGATGCGCGTCAAGTATCCGGTCGAACAGAGCCGGAACCAACTCCGCGGCCGACAAGGGAGTCTGTCGGCAGGCACTAGCGATCCTGCCACATCGTAAGGCATGATGTTGCGTCAGTTCATCGATCCGGGCGTGCAGGCCATGGAATGGCAGCCCGTGACCTGGCAATACCAGCACGTCGTGCGGCATCGTCGCGCGCAGGCTTTTCAGGTCGCCCAGATAAGTGCCAAGAGGATCCTCGTGCGGCTCCACCGGATGCACGCTGACGTTGGGCGAAATGCGTGCGATGACCTGATCCGCCGCGAAGAACAGCTGGTCCGATGCGTGATGCAGCATCGCCTGCTCCAAGGCGTGACCACCGCCGGTCAGGATACGGAACTCTCGGCCGCCCACGAGTCGCGTGTCGCCATGCCTGATCCTCTCATAGGACAACGGCACGCCCGTGGTCAGTCTGAGGTAGTTAAGACCGCGGCCAAGGATCGTGTCCGTCAACTCGGCCGTCAGGCCGTTGGTGCGATAGAATTCGCGATGCGCCGCGTCGTACATGTCACCCCGGCCGTGCGCCGCCATCAGGTGATACAGATACTCCGTGCGCGGCATTGCCAGCTGCAACCCAAACGATTGGGCCAGCCACCCCGCCAGACCGACGTGGTCCGGATGAAAATGCGTCACCAGCATTGCGCTCAGACGCTCGCCACGCAATGGGCCCGACAGAATGCTGTCCCATCCTGCCCGGCAATCGTCAGTGCCGAGACCGGTATCGAGGACGAGCCATCCGTCGTCGTCTTCAATCAGGTAGATATTCACATGATTGAGCTGAAACGGTAGTTTCAGTCGAAACCAGAGTACGCCCTGTGCGATCCGAGCGACTTCGCCAGGCGCGGGTGGAGCCGCGTACGGAAACGTCAGAGTTTCACTGTCCATCGATCGGTCCGGCTGCCTTGTCAGGCGGCCAGTTGCTCCGCGGTCATGCTGTCGCCGGCGACGGTGGTGCGGCGTACGTCACGTACCTGAGTTTCATCGAACCGGGTCACCCGATGCATCGTCGAACGGTTATCCCACACCACGATATCGTATTGTTTCCAAATGTGTTTATGGACGAATCGCGGTTGCGTCGCGTGCTCGGTCAGGTCGCGGATAAACGCACGCGCCTCGGGCACCGGCCAGCCGATGATGGTGCCGATATGCGATGACAGGTACAGCGATTTCCGTCCCGTCACCGGATGGATGCGCACCAGGCTCTGGCGCACCGGTTTGAACATCGAGCGTTCCTGGTCGGTGAGATCGGTGAAGCCCAACGTGCCGCGGGAATACAGCAAGGAGTGCTCGCAGACCAGGTTCTCGATTTCCGCCTTCGTATCAGGATCCAGCGCGTCGTAAGCAGCGCGCATGTCGGCGAATTCCGTGCGCCCGCCTTGATCGACGATGACGCGTCCGGACAGAATGGAATACTTCGCCGGGACCGCCCGGAACGAGCTGTCGGAGTGCCAGAGCCGATTGCCCAGATTGAACATCCGCCGGCGATCGTCTCTGGGCAGGGGCTTATGATTGACGTCCAGATTGGACACGTCGGCCATGAACGCACCCAGCCGCTGGTCCTTTGTCTGGGTCACGTTGGCGCCTTCGGTGCGTTCCAGTTCGCCGAAGTTCAGGCTGAAGGCTTTTTGTTGCTCATCGGTTACGGCCTGATCGTGATAGACCAGCACCGCGAACCGATCCATGCCGGCCTCCAGCGCCGCGACCTCGGCGGTGGTCAGGGGACGCGTGAGATCGACGCCGGAGACCTCGCCGGCGAAACCGGGGGTGAGGGGATGTATGTCAATCGCCATGATGGAACCCTTGAGCGGTGCTGACTGAAGACACTTAGGGTCTCTCCGGGCGGGCTACAATCTCCGTCGCGCTGTCAGGCGGCGATCCCCGCGATCGTCGTGCGGCGAAGATCCCGGACCTGCGTCTCGTCGAAGCGGGTCACGCGGTGCATCGTCGCGCGGTTGTCCCAGATCACCAGATCGTTCCGCCGCCACGCGTGGGAGTAAACGAAGCGCCGCTGGGTCGCGTGCTCGACCAGGTCGCGCAGGAAGGCGCGCGCCTCGGGCACCGGCCAGCCGGCGATCGAGCCGGCATGGGCCGACAGGAACAGCGATTTCCGGCCGGTCACCGGATGGACGCGAACCAAGGGGTGGCGCACCGGTTTGAACATCTCCCGCTCTGCATCGGACAACGCGGTAAAGCCCAGAGCGCCGCGTGAGAACATCAGCGAATGCTCGCACACGAGGTCGGCGACCTCGGCCTTCGTTTCGTCATCCAATGCATCGTAGGGGGCGCGCATGTCGGCGAATTCGGTCCGTCCACCGTCGCTTACCACGACGCGTCCGGACAGTAACGAATACCGCGCCGTGACCGGCCGATACGAACTGTCCGAGTGCCACAACCGGTTACCCAGATTGAACATGCGTCTTCGGTCGTCGCGGTCGAAGGGACGCTGATCCCTATCCAAATTGGACGCATCCTGCATGTCCAATGGCAGGCGCCGATCCTGGGCCGTCGTGACATGGCCGCCGGACGCTACCTCCAAGGGGCCAAATCGGCGGCTGAATTCGCGCTGCGTGTCGTCGGTCAATGCCTGATCGTGGAACACGAGCACCGCGTAACGATCCATGCCGGCCTCGATGGCCGCGATCA
>JBEKGV010000810.1:0-2879 GCA_050012615.1 Acetobacteraceae bacterium
AGGCTGATCGTTCTCTGAGCATTTTAGGTAACCCTTGTGCCCACACTCGCAAATGAGGGCGTCCTGCGTTCGCATAGTCATCGACTCGCCTCCTGCTTGCCGCTAAGCATACACGACCGGGAGCCTTCCGTGGAAGACCCGAGGGCATGTCACGGAGCGGTAAGGCGGTTAAGGAATGGCCGGGATTGGATTGACCAGGAACGGCTTGCATTGGCGGTCTCATCGCGGGGCGGATCATACCACGGATGGTCCGCCCACTAACCGATCAATCCAGGGGGAAGACCGTCAATGCCGGGGAAGAAATACGCAAGCCAGCGAGAGGCGATGCGGCAATTATTGCTCAAGCACGGATACGACAAAGAGAAGGTTTGCGCCGCCTACGCGATGGCCGATCAAAACGGGGAGATCCCGCGTAGGAGCAACATGAACGACATGTCCCCCGAAGCATATGCTGACGAAATGTGGCGAGACGGCCACAAGAAAAGCGGCCCCTGGATCATAGCGTTCTGCCGTCGTGAAAATATCAAAGTCTGAGCGGCCTAACGTCCGTCTCATTCTTGCGATTTTCAAACTGCGGCACTACCCCCATGTTGCCTACGCCAACGGCATAATGTGACAGAATTATGGCGTCCTCTATAATGAGGATGCTAAGCACGAACAACGGCGAAACGACCCGGGTGTCCGGGAGAGCGAGGAAGGGGACAGGAATGCGGATTGCGTTGTCGACGATCGTGCTCGTGTACGCGGTGATGGCCTCGGCTGTCGCGCAAGAGATCGCCGGCTCCGGATCCACCTTCTGCTTCCCGGTCATGATGAAATTGACCGAGGCCTATGAGAAGCTCAAAGGCGCGCACATTCAGTACCAACCGATCGGTTCGGCCGGAGGGATTACGGAAATCCAACACGAGATCGTCGATTTCGCGGTCTCCGAGGCTCCGTTGGAGAGCGAGCAGTTGCTTCGAGACGGGCTTGGCCAATTTCCATTGGTGATCGGCGCGATCGTTCCGGTCGTCAATCTCGCTGGGATCCCCGCCGGCCAGCTTCGTTTCACCGGTTCATTGCTCGCCGATATCTATCTTGGCAAGGTGACGAAGTGGAACGATCCTGCTGTCGCCGCGCTGAACCCGGACCTCAAACTACCGAACCTGGCCATCCTTGTCGTCCATCGCACCGATGGATCTGGTACTACGTTCAACTGGGCCAATTACCTTTCCGAGGTCAGCGCGGACTGGAAGGTCAGAGTGGGCGCGAATACGACGGTCGCATGGCCCACAGGTGTGGGGGGCAAGGGCAATGTCGGCGTCGCGGAGAAGGTCGCACGAGTACCAGGTGCGATCGGATATATCGACTACCCCTATGCGGCGCGTGCGAAGCTCACTTACGGGCTGGTCCAAAATCAGGCCGGCAAATTCGTGATCCCCAATCTCGACAGCTTCCAGGCGGCGACGTTGAGCGTCGATTGGATGAAGCAGCGGGACTTCTACGTCTTACTGACCGATGCATCGGCGACGAACGCGTATCCGATCATGGCGACGTCCTTCGTGATCGTCCGTAAATATCCACACGACCCCGGCCGGGCGCGCGATATATTGGCGTTCTTCCGGTGGGCGCTGGAAAACGGACAAGAGTTGGCGCGCGGACTGGAATATTTGCCGTTACCGCCGCCGCTCGTTCAACAAATCGAGGCCCACTGGGCTGAGGACAATCACTGACGAACGGATCGGTCGAGTCATGCCAAACGGCGCTGACCGGCCGTCGCGTCGCGCGCGATGCTTCGCTCTATTGACCAATGGCTTTGCCGAATGATCGGGACTCGGCCGGAAACTCACGAATTCCACAAGATCGCGACTTTTGGCGGATGTTCTGATCGCCGCCGTTCGGGCTTCCCGCTTCATCGCCGCTTGTCGAGATGCTCGAGCAGCGCCACCGCTCCTGCCAGCTCGTGCCGTCGTTCCCGCAGCAACTTCTCACCGCCTACCGCGTAAACGGCAACTGCCGAAAGAATGTCCCGCAGCCGGCCGGACGCGCCGGCGTCGAATGGCAGCACGCACCCGCCGGTGCGTTTCGCGAGATCCCAGAAGATCTCGGCGTCGCGACGGGCTGAGGGGTCTGCCGTGTCGTGCAGCACAATGAGTCTCGTGCCTTGGGCGCCCAGTGAGTCGGCGAGGCGGCGTCCGTGCGCCTGACTCTCCTCGAAGACATCGCCGATATAAATTATGACCCGCACGGATTGCTGCTTCAAACTGGTCGCGAGGATCGGTAGCAGCCGCGTCATCCCGGCTTCGCACCTCACCCCGGCGGCCCGGTCGCGCAGTGTGGTGGCGTCACTCGTGAAAGCTGTGAACGTATGTACGCGGGACCCGCCGTGGACGGCAAGCGCGACATCCAGTTCACCAGGCAAGGCTTTGACGAGAGCGTCGGTGACCTGACGGGCGGCAGCCCATGCGGGTTCACGCGATGCTGTCGCGTCGACGGCGAAGATGAGGCGCGGGCGGCGCGGAGCATTCGTCTCGACCGGCGGCTCCGCGTGGCCGATCGCCGCCGGGACGGAGGCAGCGGCCGCGGTCACAGCGCTTGTCACCTTGTTCAATAGCCGGGCCAGCAAGCCGGCCGTACCGGGCTGGGCGGCCGCCCGCGCGGGCGGGGCCGGAGGATCGTCGGGAACCAGAATGAAGTTCGGCTTGTCGGGCATGGCCATATCCCAGGCACTACGGTTGGAGGATCCGGACCAAAAGCATATTCGTCAACTTAGACAATTGACATCAATCTTGATCTGCCTCGATCGAACAGCGGGTGGATCAAGGTTCCGGAAACCGCCTCGGAATCCCTTGCCAACGCCGGCCGCACACCGCGCCAGGTCAGACATTGGGCCGGCCGAC
>JBEKGV010000811.1:0-2879 GCA_050012615.1 Acetobacteraceae bacterium
GGCACTCAATCGTTTCCAACGATCGCAACACCGGATTTGATGGCGCGTCGTAACCGTGCCGCCGAGTCCACTGAATATGTCCAATCCACACCGACACGCGCGCCAGTTCCGCGGCATAGGGATTGATCTCGATGCCAAGCATCGTCTCAGGTCCCACCTGGGGAAATTCTCGTTGCAGACCCAGGGCCTCAGCCTCGACACCCGCCTGGTGTTCCAGGTCCTTCAACGCATGCAAACTCAGATACAGAAAATTCCCCGACCCACACGCTGGATCGAGCACGCGAAAGTGCCGCAACCGATCCAGGAACCCGTGATACAGCGCCTGCGCTGCGTCCTTCCCCGTCCCGTTGCGCCGGCCTCGCACGGGAGGTGCCGCGAGAGCGGCCTCGATCTCACCCCGCACCTCAACCCATTCTTCCTGTAACGGATGCCTTATCACCGGATCGATGATCATTTCGATCTTGTCGCGGTCGGTGTAATGCGCGCCCAACTGACTGCGTTTGTCCGGGTCCAGTCCGCGCTCGAACAGCGTGCCGAGAATCGACGGATCGATCTCGGCCCAATCCAGCTTCGTCACCCGGATCAACAGCGCCAGATCGTCCTTCTCCAACGGAAGAGCGGCCGCGTCCTCAAATAATCCGCCATTGAACCAGGGCACATCGACGAAGCCGACCATCCCACCGCTTTCCGCCATGGCGCCGAACAACTCACTGGTCAGCCGCTCGGAAACGTGCGGGCGGCGGAACGCCAGAGCCAGCATCTGGTCGAACAGTCCCGCCGGCAGCAGGCCGGCGTCGGCGGCGAACATGCAGAACACCAGCCGGTTGACGAAATGCGCGACGACCTGAGGATCGTGCCCACGCACCCGCAGACGCCGCGCCAGTTCGGCGAACTCCGCCGCTGCTTCTTCCGTCAATGCCTGCCGCGTTCGCGTGGGCCGCAACTGCTCGGGATCGCTGAACGCGAACTTCAGAAACCGCAGCCGCAACGGATTGGCGAGTTCTTCCAACGCGATTTCGTGCGTCTCGGTAACCGCGTTGGTCCAGTTCGTGCGGATAATGATCCGCGCGATGTCCGAGACGATCAGCAGCGGCGGGTTACCCAGAGGGCCGGCATAAAGCAGCAACTGACGATGTGCTGCATCGAGGTCGCCTCGCCTCTTCTTGTATTCCCAGGCGAAGCGGCCCCGCCGCCAGACATCAGCCCAGCCATCCTGGCCGGTGAAGCGGGTGACCCCTTTCTCGAAGGCGTAATCTTCGCCGGTCGGGTCGCTATTGGGTTTTGGCTCATCCAGAAGATCGCAAAGATCGAGAAAATGCTCCTGGCACGCCGCACGCTCAGTGCGGGTGTTCGCCTGCCATTTTGAAATGAATTCAGCCGGTGTCATATCGGGAAGGATGCCACTCGCGGTCCGATTCCGGCAGTGGTGGCGCGGCAGCGGACCGGCTCTTGTCAAAATCGTCCGGCGAGCTGAAAGCCGCCCCCCAGTGATCGCGCTCCTGCCCCTGGCAAGACGTAACAATTTCCTCCCCGGATCGTCCGACCATGGCAAACCCGAGCACGGAGAGCCCCATGCGCCGCCGAGACTTCGTTACCGCGACCTTACTGACCCTGCCGCTGACCTCAACCCGCACCCGTGCCGCGTCATCCCCGGTGGTCCTGGAGCTGTTTACCTCCCAGGGATGCTCGTCCTGTCCGCCCGCGGACGCTCTGTTAGGGGAACTGACCCGCCATCCCGGGATCATCGGTCTTGCGTGGCACGTGGATTACTGGAACAGCCTGGGGTGGCGCGATCCCTACGCCCGGCGCGAGTGGACCGACCGGCAGCGGTCTTACGCGAAGTTTCTGGATGCGGAGGTCTACACGCCCGCCCTGGTCGTCAACGGCGCCGCGATGGTGGTCGGCTCGGACGCCGACGCGGTGCGAAAGGCGATCGGGCAGGGTGCTGGCGTGTCTCCTGCCGTGCCGCCAGTCGCGGTCACGCTCCGCCGCACCGACACCGGGCTCGAGGCCGGTGTCGGCGACACGGCCATACATGCGGTCGGCATGCTGGCGACCTACGATCCACAACAGACAACCCGGGTCGGCGCCGGTGAAAACCAGGGCCGCAAGCTCGTGGAATTTCGGGTCGTGCGAGAGGCCGTCACGCTGGACAAGCTCAGTCCGAAGTTCGCACTGCCATCGATCCCCGCGAATCGCGGTGCTGTGCTGCTGATTCAGGACGCATCCTGGCGCATTATCGGCGCTGCGGACTTACCGCCCAGTGAGGGTGTGTGAGGGGGGCTTAATGGATTGTGGCGATGGTGGAATTGATCAGCGCGGGCAGCGAGTTCCACTCCGAGATGACCCAATAGCAACACAGGAGCAGCAAAATCCACGCGACAGGCGCCGCGTAGCCATGATTCCCGTTGCCGTCTTTCCTCGTATTGGGCATCCAGACACTCTCCAGCGGACGACAGGCTACCGAATTCCGGTTGACCTGGCGCACAAAAACGTTTGCTCCCCGTTTGTGGCTGAAATTAGCGCGAATCGAACCAAAATTGCGATAGTGCGATTATCTGCCAGACCGTGGATGCATGGCTGACATCGCCCCTGGGCGTGATATGCCACAGCGCCCATATGGAACTCACGATGAGCGAAAACACTCTACCCGCCGCCGTTATGGCGCAATCCGCCCCCGTTGTGCGGACCCAGGTCGACAGCAGCGCCACGTTCGCGATTCTGGTGTCGTTGAGCGTTTGTCACATGCTGAACGACCTGAACCAGTCTCTGGTTCCGGCGCTTTACCCTATACTCAAGCAGTCCTATCGACTCGATTTCGCACAAATCGGGCTGATAACCCTCGCGTTCCAACTTACCGCATCAATGTTACAACCAGT
>JBEKGV010000812.1:0-2878 GCA_050012615.1 Acetobacteraceae bacterium
CCGCCAAGGGACGGCCGGGCACCACGGCCTCGATCGACACGGAACGCCGCCGCGCGACGGAGGGCATGATCGTCGTGCCGCCGAGATTGCGGGGGTCGTGCAGGAAGACCCGAACGGAGCAGTCGGAGGCGCAGACCGCGGCGTGATGTGGCGTGACATTCGCCGTTTGGTACAGCGCCAGGTTCTCGGTCAGCAGATGATAAACATGCGGCGAGGCCTCGATCGCATGGACTTCGCCGGAGGGTCCGACGAGATGTGAGGCAAGCAGCGAGTCGTAGCCGACATTGGCTCCGATATCGATGACGATGTCGCCATGGGCGAGGGCCCGCGTCATATAGGCGGTGATCGATGGCTCCCAGAGGCCGAAAAAGTAAACATAGCTCTGGATGGTATCGGGGAAGCGGACATGCATGCGGGCGCCGAACAGGGTCTTGGCCTCCAGGTCAACATCGTGCCCGTGCGTCAGGAGCCTTGTCACGATGTTGTCCCAGACCGGGCGTTTGCCGATGGCCAACGGCACGTGGCGATAATAAGCCCGCAGGAGAGCGGCGCTGCCTCTGATCACGGACTGCTTCAGGCCTGTCTGGTGCATGGCCGTCATGATGCGAGGCAAAGGAAAACAAATCGTTGATGCGGCGCGTGAGGTGGGTGGTTTTTTGTCTGGCCGCCGCGGTCATCTGGCCCGCCTGGGCCGGCGGCCCGGTGTTCTCGGATTCCGGTCCGGATGCGGCCGCTTATGGAGCGGCGCAGGGCTATCCGGTTGGTTCGAGGGCGGTGCCAGTGCCACAATCCGCCATGGTGGGGCATTACAGCCATTTCGCCGATATGTACCCGCACCGGGTCGCCGCGGAGGCGAGCGTTCCATCGGTGTGGCGGCGGGCGGAGGCGGAGTTATCGCTGACCTACAGCTACGCGGGCGCCACTCATGATTTGCCGGACTATTTGTCCCACAATCCCGTGACGGGTCTGCTGATCGCACACGACGACACAATCCTGTTCGAGCACTACCAGTATGCCCGGACCGATCGGGACCAGTTCCTGTCGCAGTCCATGGCGAAGACGATCGTCGCGATGCTGATGGGGATCGCGGTGCGGGAGGGTGCGGTCCGTTCGATCGACCAGCCGGCGGCGGATTACGTGCCGGCTCTGGCGGGCTCCGAGTATGGCAAAACGCCAATTCGCGCGTTGCTGCACATGGCCTCGGGCGTCGCGTTCAAGGAAGTCTACGACGCGCCAGGCGACAATCAACGGCTGAATGAAATGCTGTTCGACCGGAATAATCCGGGGACGGCTCAGGCGATTGCGGTGTTCAACACGCGGGAGGCATTGCCGGATACGCGGTTTCGCTATGCGGGATCGCAGAGCGAGGTGCTCGGTCTCGTCGTCAGCCAGGCGGTGAAAATGCCGCTGACGGAGTATTTGCGAACGCGGCTTTGGCAGCCGATGGGAGCGGAGGCGGACGCCGCGTGGACGATCGATACCGCCGGTCAGGAGACGGGGTTCTGCTGCATCAGCGCGGTCCTGCGCGATTGGGCCAGGGTCGGAATGATGCTGGCGAATGACGGAGCGTGGAACGGCCATCAGATCGTGCCGCGGCAGTGGGTGTTGGACGCCACCACCGCGCAGGCGCCGTTCTTGCGTCCGGGACTGGCGACGCCGTTCTTCGGCTATGGCTATCAGACATGGCTGTTCCCTGGGCCGCGGCGGCAGTTCGCGTTTCTGGGCATCCATGGTCAGGCGATCTTTGTCGATCCGGTGTCGAAGCTGGTGCTTGTGCACACGGCCGTGCGGGTGAAAGCGTCGCAGGATCCGGCGGCGCTGGAGTTGCGCGCGCTGTGGGACGCGCTGGTGGCGAAGGTTGGGGGGTGAGTGGGTGTGGCGACCGTTGGCACACGGGCGTCATATTTCTCCATTCCTCCTGGTGATCACGCTAATTTCGCGTCAATTATGCCATTGGCGTATTTTACTTAAGTAGCGTATAGTCGGAGCAGAATGAAAGGCTCTGGTACATGGAACACGTCGTCCCCGCGTCGGAATTCACCCGGAATTTCGGGCGCTACCAAATGCTGGCACAAAGGGAAACCATTGCTGTGACCAGCCATGGCCGCACCACGGGGTATTTCATCGCCGCTGAGGATTACGAAGCTTACAGGCGCTTTAAGGAGGCACGCCGGAGCTTTGCCACAACCGAGTTACAGGAGGCGAAGGCCAACGCCATCAGCGCATCCCGGATGGATGCCCGGCATGCACACCTTGACGCGATACTCGATGAATAGCTCGACGTGTTGCGATTCCCACGCCGGAACCGGGTCTTGTCATCTCCTACGCTTATCTGTGGCATCATGAGCACCTGACTGGTCAGGAGGAAGGGCGCAAAGACCGCCCGGTCGTCATCGTGCTCGCAACTCGGATCGACGGCCGCCATGACGCTACCGAGGTCACAGTCCTGCCCATTACGCATCGGCCTCCGGAGAACCCGGATTGGGCAATCGAGCTACCGGCGCCGGTGAAGCGTCATCTTGGGCTTGATGCCGCCCGGTCCTGGATTGTCGTCGCCGAGGGCAATGACTTTCACTGGCCTGGCTATGATCTTCGAAAGCTTCCCCATGCGGATCGCTATGACCACGGCTTCCTGCCACCACGTTTCTTCAATCAGGTGATCGGCGCGTTCGATAAATTGCGCCGTGCGGGCAAAGCTTCTCTGACATCTCGCGAGTAACGACGAACGTCTCGGCATCCGCTGCCGCGACAACGAGGACGCAACGCGTCACACTTACCCATCCGCCTGAGCAAGCCGGCGCGGGCAGCGAGACGGACCAAATCGCAAGCCCGTTTAGATCATTATCTGAGCGCAAACCTCGAGAGGTCCGCTTAACCG